>DATMQU010000789.1:0-2287 GCA_035566715.1 Vicinamibacteria bacterium | reverse complement strand
ACTACGGGAATCACCATCGGCCGGCGCTGGGTCCGGCGTCGGAAGAAGCGACGCAGCTCCCGCCGCACCCGTTCCTTGGTCAGCTCGCTGTCCAGCCGCTCCTCCTGCGGCCGGGCCTGCACCGCCTCCTCCACCAACCGGCCCGTCTCCGCCCGCAGCTCCGCCTCCTCGCCCGCGTCCACGAAGCCGCGGGTGACTATTTCGGGGGGCGACTCCAGCGCGCCGGTCTGGCGGTCCCGGACCACGATCGCGACCACGATCCCGTCCGAGGAGAGCTGGCGGCGGTCCCGGACCACCACGTCCTCGACCTCGGCCGCCCGGTCGAGGAGGATGCGACCCGCCGCCACCCGCCCCTCCTTGCGCGCGCCCCCGGGACCGAGGGCCAGGACCTCGCCGTCCTCGGCCACGAGCACCCGATCGGCGGGGATCCCGGCCGCGGCCGCGAGCCGCGCGTGCTGGGCCAGCATCCGGTACTCGCCGTGCACGGGCACCAGGTAGCGCGGGCGCACCCGGGTCAGGAGCTCCACGAGGTCGCCCTGGTTTCCGTGCCCGGAGACGTGGACCCGGGCGGTGCCGGGATGAACCACGTCGCAGCCGAGGCGGAAGAGGTTGCTGATGACGCGGGAGACCGCACGCTCGTTGCCGGGGATGGCGCGGGCGGAGATCACGACCGTGTCTCCGGGGCCCACCCCCAAGTCCCGGTTCTGGTCCACGCTGATCATGGAGAGAGCGGAGAGCGGCTCTCCCTGGCTGCCGGAGACGAAGACAAGCGGCCGCTCCCCGGCCTGGCTCTCGCGCAGAGACTCCGGGGATACGAGCGAGGACTCCGGGATCCGCAGCTGGCCCAGTTCGCGGGCCACCTCCGTGTTGTCGACCATGCGCCGGCCGAGGAAGGCGATTGGCCGGCCGCGGCCGCGGGCCAGATCCGCCACGCGCTGTATGCGAGGAATGGAAGTGGCGAAGCAAGAGACCAGCACCCGCCCCGGCGTGCGGTCGAGCACCTCCCGGAACGCGGGGAGCACGTCGTCCTCGGCCCCCGTCGGTCCCGTCTGCTCGACGTTGGTGCTGTCGGAGAGCAGGACCAGCACGCCGCGGTCGCCCCAAGCGGAGAGCGCGGCAAGGTCGGTGCTCTCCTCGGGGGGAGCGGTGGGGTCGATCTTGAAGTCCCCGCTGGCGAGCACAACCCCGGCCGGCGTCTCGATGGCGAAGGCCAGGCTGTCGAGCACGCTGTGGGCCACGCGGATCGGGTGCAGGCGGAAGGGCCCGAGCTCGACCGGGGAGCCGGGAAGGACTGTCCGCAGATCTGCGCTGACCCCGCGCTCGCGCAGCCGCCGGGCCGCGAAGCCCAGGGTGAGCGCGCTGCCGTAAACCGGGGCGGGCGCCGCCTCCAGGGCGAAGCTCAGGGCTCCGATGTGGTCCTCATGGCCGTGGGTGAGGACGATGCCGTGCATCTGCTCGCGGCGCTCGGCCAAATACTGGAAGTCGGGCACGATCGAGTCCACCCCCAGCATCTCGGCTCCCGGAAAGAGCACGCCCGCGTCCACGAGGAGCAGGTGGCCCTGCCACTCCACGACCAGGGCATTCAGCCCGAACTCGCCGAGACCACCGAGCGGTATGAGGCGCAGTGGGCGCTCGTCTATGGGCGCGTTCATCGGTGCCTTCCGGAGACGCTAGTCTAGCACGAGGGCCGCTGCCAGTTTCGCAAACTCCACAACAGATAGGGTTTCCGCACGCCGTGACCCCGCCAGGTTGAGCAACCTCAAGTGATCCTTGAGGTTAGGATAGCTATCTCGAAGGTTGTTTTCAAGTGTCCGGCGGCGGCGGGAAAAGGCCGTCTGGACGAGGCGTTCGAAGGCGGCGGGGTCGGGCACCTCGGCCAGCGGCCGGCCTCGAAACCGGACGCGCAAGAGCGCGGAGCCCACTTTGGGCGCGGGCCGGAAGGCCCCAGGACGGAAGCGGAGTGCGACCTCGACGTCGGCCCAGAGGGCGTAGAGGACGGAGAGGATCCCGTACTCGCGAGAGCCGGGTCCTGCGGCCACGCGCCGCGCGACCTCTTCTTGGAGCATGACGTGCAGATCGCGGAAGTGGCCGTGCAGGTCCAGCAGCCGACGCAGCAGGGGGCTTGAGATGTAGTAGGGCAAGTTGCCGGCCAGGCGGCTGCCCGCGGGCACGAGGTCGGCAAAGTTTGCCCGTAAAGCATCGCCCGTCACGATCTCGACATTCGCGGGGGCGCGGGCGCGCAAGCCGCGGGCCAGGGCCGCGTCCACCTCCACCGCCACCACGCGCG
>DATMQU010000788.1:0-4725 GCA_035566715.1 Vicinamibacteria bacterium | reverse complement strand
CTGAATTGTCCTTCCCGAGACAGGTTGGTAGCGGAGGCAGGATCTGAACCTGCGGCATTTGGGTTATCTTGGCGGCGCTTAGCGTAACTGCACCGGCGCCGCCTGCAGGCGGCGCCAGAAGACGTACGAGAGGCCCCAGAGCACGCCGGTGGCCGCCGCCCAACTCCAGACCGCCGGGCCATCGCCCACCGAGAAGTGAGCGACGAGCGCCGAGGCCAAATTGATGGCGAAGCCGGCGTAGGCCCACTCCTTGAGCCGCGCCGGCACCGGCGCAAGCAGCAGCACGACGCCGAGGAGCTTGGCCCACGAGAGCTCCACGCGGAAGTAGTCGGGGAAGCCGAGGTGGGTGAACATCTCCGCGACCTGCGGCAGACGCAGTTGCGCCCAGGCGGTGAAGCCTATCTGCAGGCAGAAGAGTACGGTGACAATCCAGAAGCCGACGACTATTCCTTTAGAGCGGAGGATGGTCAGGTCCGCGGGCGACAGGGCCGGTCGCGGTGCGGCAAGCGTCTGCCCAGTGGCTGGCTTGTTCATGACGTGCCTCCTTGTGGGCGCGGCGAAGCCGTTTCGATCAATCGGCTTAATTCGCCCCTCGGAAGGATGACGGAACGACCGGACGAAATGTGACGACCATCAATGGTTCAGGGCTCAATGGCCGACAGATCGAGCCGGCTGAGCCGGTCTGGATCCGCCATGATGTCCATCTCAACGACCTTGCCGTCCGCAATCGTGAAGCCGATCACCGAAAGCAGGCGTCCGTCCGGAAGCCGCGACACGACGCCAATGTTGCCATTCACCAGAACCACCTGATTGGACAACCCGAGCTTCGAGAATGTCACGGCCTGGGCCCCGACCGCCTGGGCCCCACGCACGAGGCGCGACATGCCCTTGACTGCTCCGCCATCAGCCCGCAGCACGATCGCTGGATCCAGGACGGCGACCAGCGCTTCGAAGTCGCCGTTCTGGGCGGCGGCCAGAAACGCGTCGACGACGCGGCGCTGCTTCCGCAGGTCCGCGTCTGGGGTCGGCGTCTGACTCTGGACCCGTCGGCGCGCGCGGCTCGCGAGCTGGCGCGTTGCGGCGACCGAGCGATCCACGATGGGCGCGATCTCGTCGAAGGTCATCCCAAACACATCGTGGAGCACGAACGCCAGGCGTTCTGCCGGCTCCAGCTTCTCGAGGACCACGAGCAGCGCGAGACCGACGGAGTCGGCAAGCATTGCGTCGGACTCGGGACTCTCATCGGCGCGGGTGATCACTGGATCGGGTACGTGCGTGTCCAAAGGATCCTCCCGGCGCGATGTCCGCGTCCGCAACATGTCCAGGCACACACGAGCGACGACCGTCGTTAGCCAAGCCCGCAGGTTGTCGACACCACTGACATCCGTGCGGCTCAATCGGATCCAGGCTTCCTGGACGGCGTCCTCCCCCTCGCTGACCGACCCGAGCATGCGATACGCGACCGCCCGCAGGTGCGGCCGGTGCTCTTCGAATTGCTCGGCGAGCCGCTCAGGGGTGGGCATCGGTCACATTCCTCCGTCGCGGTCCGTCATTATACAGACGGACCAAAAGTGCCTGAGGTGACAGGTCCGGCGCACAAGGAGCAATGAAATGAAGATCAAACTGACCAGCATATACGTGGACGACCAGGACAAGGCCCTGCGCTTCTATACGGAGGTACTGGGCTTCGCCAAGAAGGCCGACTTCAGTCAGGGGCCGTATCGCTGGCTGACCGTGGCTTCACCCGAGGAGCCCGACGGCACCCAGCTGCAGTTGGCCCTGAATAACAACCCCGCAGCCAAAGCGTATCAGCAGGCGATGTTCCAGGAGAGCCAGCCCGCGGCGATGTTCTACACCGACGACGTCAGAGGCGACTATGAGCGGATCAAGGCCCGTGGCGCCGCGTTCACCATGCCGCCCACCGACGTGACTGCCTCGACCATTGCGATGGTGAACGACACCTGCGGCAACCTCATTCAGCTCACCCAGCTCGCACGCTATTAGGGCGACGAAGGCGCGGACTTCGAGTTCCGCCTCGGCCAGCAAACGATTCGAGGAAGTGGGCGTGGGCGAGGAGTCGGGACCGGAACCCTCCACGGTCTCCCTCGGCAGTCAGCCCCTGCCAGAACTTCCGCGAGGCGCCGACCCCTCTGAGCGGAGAACACGGACAAGACACGGACAGACTGCACGTTATGCAGTAGAAGCACCAAGGGCCGCTCTCGCGGCCCCGGCTGCAACCCTATGGCCTGTATTGAATTAGGTTTGGTAGCGGGGGCAGGATTTGAACCTGCGACCTTTGGGTTATGAGCCCAACGAGCTACCTGGCTGCTCTACCCCGCGTCAGATGACTTCTCGACATTAGCAGGGCTCGAGTCAGCGTGTCAACCCCGAGTCATGGTCGGTTGGGAGAGACGAACGCTGTGAGCGCCTCGCGGGAGCCAGCGGGAATGCGGCACTCACGTGCCGGGGATCGGAAAGGAGCCGCTGCGCTTTCGAACGCCGTCAAAGAGTATGTGGCGGCGTCAAACCAAGTGAGCAAGCGCACGCCCCCCTGAACCTTTTCCCTGTCGCCCACGTCCATTGAGTTGAGGCGACCGAGATCCCCTTCGGGGTGCTGGCCGCCGGGATAGGAGGGGGCCGTGGCCAGTTTCCCCGTAGCGGCGGTTGACGCGCGATGCCCACTCTGCGGGACGTTGGTCCTCTCGATCAGCCGGTCGGGTCGCGTTCTGGCTGCGGACCTGCATCCCATCGCCTTGGGCCGACATGGCGGGGCGGGGGGTTACACCCTCTGCGACGACTGCGGCGTCTTGGCGGACCTCCCCCGAGACCTCACTCTGAACTGAAGGCGCCGCTGGCCCCGGGCGCCGTGCCCGTGATCCTGCTCACCGATCGTCCGCCTTCAAACTTGACGGCGGGGGGCCAGCGGGAGCACACTCTGCCATCGACTCTCGCTCTGGGCACGGCTCGCCGGCGAGCCGGAACCCACCTGCTCCTGGAGGTAGAAGACATGGAGGACGACACGCATATGGGTTCGCCGGGGCCGATGGCTCCCACGGAACCCGCTCCGCCGCCGCCTGCGTTCAGCCCCGCGTCAGCGCCCGCGCCCGCCCCGCCCAAGAAGCACAAGGCGAAGGCGCGCAAGGCAGCCAAGGGGAAGAAGAAGGCCAAGGCCAAGGCGAAGGCACACAAGAAGGCCGGCAAGAAGGCCAAGAAAGCCAAGAAGGGCCACGCCAAGAAGCGTCACACCAAGAAGGCCGGCAAGAAGGCCAAGAAGGCGAAGACCAGAAAGAAGCGCTAAGTCTCTAAGCTACTGATAGATAGGGGGGGCGCTCGTGCGCCCCCTTTTCGTTTGTCTTCGCTCTACTCCGCTCCCCAAGGCAGGATTGCGGTCTTCAGACCATCCCCTCCCCGGGCCAGCCGCCCCAGGACCTCGGGCAGCTCGTCCAGAGGTGCATCGGACGTGATGTAGGCGTTCGGGTTGATGTGCCCGTCTGCGATCAGACGGAACGCCTTCCGCACGCTCTCCGGAGTGTGGTGGAACGTGGATTTGATGGTCAGCTCCTGATAGTGGAGCCGCTGCGAGTCGATGCCGATGCGGCTGTCGGCCGGGCAGCCTCCGAAGAGGTTGACGACACCTCCCTTACGGACGGCCCGCACGGCGGCTTCGCAGGTCTCGGGCAGGCCCACCGCTTCGATCACGACATCGGGGCCGCGGCCGCCCGGGCTGCATTCGCGCAGCTGCTCGGCGAGGTCGGTTCCTTGGTGCACGGAGACGGTGGTCTCCGCCCCCATCTCCAGGGCCTTCTCGAGCCGGGCCTGGTTCCGGCCGGCGGCCACCACGTGGGCTCCCCGCATATGGGCCAGAGCCACGAACATGAGGCCGATGGGACCGACGCCGATCACGGCCACCGACTGTCCGCGCCCGATCCAACTCTCCTCCACCCCCCGCACCACGCAGGCCAAGGGCTCGACCATGGCTGCCTCCCGGAAGGCGAGACCCTCGGTGAGGGGGATGAGATTGTGCTTCACCACGCGGGCGGGGATCCGGGCGAACTCGGCGTAGGCCCCGTTCCAGAAGAGGAGGTCATCGCAGAGGCTGGGCATGTCGTGCCGGCAATAGTGGCACTCTCCGCAGGGAGCGGAATTGGCGACCACCACCGGGGTGCCCGGCTCCACCCCCTCCAGGCCCGCCCCGACCTTCTCCACCACCCCCGCCACCTCGTGTCCGAAGACCGCGGGGGGCACGATCATGCGGGCATGGTAGCCCCGGCGGAAGACCTTGACGTCGGTGCCACAGGTGAGGGCCACCTTAGTGCGCAGGAGAACATCGCCGGGGTCCAGGGCGGGGATCTCGACATCCTCGACGCGCACGTCCTCTCTCCCGTAGAGGATGGCGGCCTTCATGCGGAGGGGCAAATCCTTACCTCGCAGGGGTTTGGTCCTGCAGGACCACCTTCAGAACGCCGGGGGCCGGCCGCGACGCGAGTTCGACCGCGCCCGGCGCCTCTTGCAGAGGAAGGCGGTGCGTCACCAGCTCCCGGACGCGAATTTCACGTCCGAAAACAAGGCGGGCGGCCAGGTCCTGAACGTCGACGGACGCGCTGTAGGACGTGCGGATCTCCTTCTCGGCGGCGCACAGGGCGCCCAAGTCCACCTCGGCCATCTCTCCCGGGGAAGTGGCAGCGAATACCATGATACGGCCCCCGGGGCGGGTAGCGCTAACCG
>DATMQU010000787.1:0-3156 GCA_035566715.1 Vicinamibacteria bacterium | reverse complement strand
CGGCTACTTCCTGAGCGAGCTCCTGTCCCAGGGGGAGGGCGAGCAGCAGGTAGAAATGATTCTCAACACCGGAACGCTGCTCTGGAGCGGCGCCGCCAGAGGCTACGTGGCGGCGCCGGCGGAGAGCCGGAAGCGGCTGTTGTCGGAGCCCCACGTCCTGGGTCTCACTCGCGAGCTGGCCTTAGGTAGTCAGATAGGGAGCTGGGTAGGTTCGCTCTTCAACTACCAGCCTCCGCTGTTCGGTTTGCGTCCCAGCGAGCAGCGTCTCCTGACCACGGCCTTGGAGGGCGGCACCGACGAGGAGTTAGCCAAGGATCTGGGAATCTCGCTCTCGGCCGTCAAGAAGGCTTGGCGGACGATCTACCAACGCATCGCGGGCAGCCGGCTCGCCCCGATCCCGGATGAACCCGCCGTTCTGAGGTGGGGGGGGAAGCGGGGAAAGGAGAAAAAGCAGCGGCTTATCGCATACCTACGCGAGCATCCGGAGGAACTGCGGCCTCTGTCCCGCAAGCTCCTGCCCAGGCACGCGGTGCGCTGGCGATTCCAACCCCTGAAGGCCGACACCCCCATCAGCACCGAGAAGCGATAAGCCGATGGATCACATCCCAGGTTCCGGCCCCGTGCGGCGTCGGTCCACGACTCCGCAACCCTGTGAATAATCACGGGATGTCCGAGCGCGAATTTGGCTCAACCGTCCGGCGCTTCGCACTGAGAATGGCCGCGTACCAGCCTTCTCGGGCGCGGGTACATGTGGAACGGGTTACACCTTAGAGATCAGCCTCGAGCATGAGCATCCGCGAAATGGGGCGAGGAGCGGCTCTCGGTCGTGACAAGACCGTCCGCGATCTCCCTGACCTCAGTCCGGCTCCTTGGGTTTCGGTGCGAAGGACTCTTCCGTTGTGACCTCGAACCGTCGATAGCCTGAGTAGTGGGCCTCGGCTTCCATGCCGATCACAGCGTCCTGATCCTCGCCCTCGTTGAAGACAAGGTTGAGACCACGCCTTTGAACACGAGCAGCTTGTGCCACGGGCCACTGGTAGGCTTCCTTCATGATGTCCGGAACGAGAATGTCCAGCTTGGGCTCTCGCCGGTAGACGGTGATGATCCGTGCGTGCGTTCGGTGGTAGGTGTCTCGGAGGTCGAGGTCGTAGTCCACGTCGGTTTGAAGAACGGACCCCCGGGCGGGGTCGATCCAGACGCTCCCCTTGGCCGGGACGTCGTCGTGGCCCGCTCCGCCACCGATGAGCGTGGGCCGGGCACGCTCGACGAATGCGATCTCTAGGGCCTCTATGCCCCCGAGTGACCGATGGCCCTTCTTCTCAAAAGTGAAGCGCCTCTGGTTCTCCGGGTGGAGGAAGAGCAGCCCAAGCGTCGGTATGTTGGCCGTGCGGCGGATAGGGCCGAGGTTGAACCGGGCTCCTTCCTCGAGGATCGCCTTGGCTTTCTCGCTAGCAGTGGCGGGCGATTCCTGGAAAAGCTTCGCCAGCCGCTCCTCGCGGTCTCGGATCTTGTTCCCGTCCACCTCGAAGACGTCCCGGAATGTCGCCCACGGGATGGCACCGGGCAGGGTCATGAAGAGGACGCCCGACTTTATTTTCCGGACGAGCAAAGGCCCCGTTTCGCTCTGGTGGGCCTGCTGGCGATAGTCTTCGTGCGCTAGAATTTGACTGAAGGTGCGGGAGTAGCTGACGACGTATTTCCCGACCCGCTCGAGGACGGGGACGAGTTCAGGCGGGACGGGAGCCACCGGCGCGAGGCTCGGAGGGGAGGCAGGCGGCGGCGTCGCACGAGCGGCGACGGGCGCGTCTTCGGCCGTGAACGGTACAACCAGCTCTTCCTTCTTGCCGGCCACGCGGTCCTCGACCGTGAGCGTGAGTTCGTAGTCGCCAGCCCGCAGCTTGGCGAGAGGCAACACGAGGACCTGTTGCGACTGACCGCTCGTGGAGATGACCAGCGGTCTCGGATCTGGAGCCGCGAGCGTCTGGCCCTCGCGATTCCTGAGCACGTAGCGATGCGCAACGTCATAGTGTCCGCTCGAAGGATCCTTGGCGGCGCCGAAGACCTGGAAGGCGCAGAAGAGCTGCTGGCCTTCCGCTGACGAGAAGCGGTCGTGGGCCACGGGTGCCGGGACCGGCTGGCCGCCCCCCTCCGTCGCCGGGGTCGCGACCGCGGAAAGGATCGGCGTGGAGAGGTGGAACGCCGACGGATCCGGGACCACGATGCGCTGGGATGCTGCACCCGACCTTCCGCTCGCCGCATCTGCCACCGTGGCGCGCACCTGGTAGACGCCGGGCGGCAAGGCGAGGTCCAGCCGCAGCGGGCGCCAGAAGCCGGTGGCAAGCGTCTCTGCCCCGCGAGGGGGCTCGACCTCGATCGTAAGGCGGCGCCCCTGGCCGGTGCCGCCGTCCCGCGGGATGGCCTCGAGCCTGACGTCGAGCTGAGCCGGACGCTGGCCCTCGCTCTCTGCGGAAGCAAGTCCGGAGACGTCGATCTCGGTCACGGCCACGACGTGCGTCTTCTGCTCGGCTCCCGGCTCGAGGGTGTAGGTGGCGAGGCGCAACGGCACCTCGTGGCGCGGGACGAATCCTCCTGCGACCGGGACCGACGCGGTGCTGGCCGTTTGCGCCTGCTTGGCCTCAGGCCCCGTTGTGTGATAGCCCCTACGGGCCCGGACGTGGACACCGGGACGCTTCACCTTCAGGTCGATCTTCCGGAAGCCGCCCTTCGATCCGGTCGGGTGGTAACCGAGAAGGTAGTAACTCCGCGACTCCGTGGAGATGCGGTTGAGCCAGCCGGAAAGGTCGTTGGTGTTTCGAACGATGAAGCCGCCCGTTTCGTCGGCCATCGTCTCGACGCCTACCGTCACCTCGCGGGTGAATCGCTCGTGGGCGACCAAGTCCTTGGCCTCCATGGCCTTGGCATCCATGGTCTGCCGGGCAGCGTGCGCTGCGGGGGACACCCCGGCCGGATTCAGCCCCACGTCCCGCGCCGACTCGGCGGAAGCGGATGCGGGAAGCGCCTCGAGCCCGCGTATGTCGATGAAGTAGATGGCCGCATTCGCCCTCTGGGCCGCACCGACGAGACGGTGGTACGGATCTTCTGGCGCATCGTCGTGGATGAACCCCTCCGTGAGCAGGAGGACCGCCTTTCGCCCGC
>DATMQU010000786.1:0-3729 GCA_035566715.1 Vicinamibacteria bacterium | reverse complement strand
TGTCAATGCCTAATTTACAAACCCGGCCCACCGCCCAGCCACTGCTTAGCCACCCAAACCCGCCCCAACTCCCTCCTCCCGGTCCTACGTCCTTACGCGCGGGCACCCACGGGCAACGCAATCGACCGGTACGGGTTACGCCTCCGGCGTCGACGCGTCCGCCACTCGGCCCTTCCGCCTATCACGCAGGTAGACGGCAATGGCCACCGCGAAGAAGACATAAGAGAGGACGACGCCATCCGCGGCGAAGTCCCCGTGGAACAGCTGGTAGATCAGTAGACCCGTCAGCAGCACGTACGCGAGGCCCATCAGGCGAGTGCGCCAACCTTCTCTCATGCTGTTGGGCAGTCCAAATTTGGTCTTGCGGCCGGTCACCAGAAACCAAGCTCCGAGCAAGCCCAGCACCGCCCATAGAGCGACCCCGAGCACCTCCAGAACGACCATCCCTTAAATGTATGCGCCTCCCGCGGCTTTGTCTCGCATCCGCTTCACCTCACAACGATGGAGCTCCGAAGCGTTCCCGCCCCCTCGACCGAGATGACCACGAAGTACCTGCCTGGGTCCACGTTCAGGAACAGGATGTCGAGCTGCGAGACATCTCCGTCCGAGCTGGTGCTCAACGTGTCTGCATTAATGAGTGCACCCCCATCCGCAGGCGCCAGCCCGACGCTCAGCGCCGGTTGTGGCTTGGCGCCTGGCCCAACCGCCGAGACGAGCCCACCGATCGAAACGCCACGCACTTCGGCCTTGATTGAAACGGCTCGCCCCGCATACCTGGCATCCGTGAACGTCACGGTGCCAGGCCCGAGCCGTCCCGACGGAGGTGTCTCCAGCTTCGTCCCGCCCTTGACCAGCACCACTCCCTTGACAGTCCAGGAGCCTGAGACTGATTGGCCTCCCAGAAGCTCGATCCGGTTCAGCGTCAGCGTGAAGCGCATGCCGGTGTTCGACGCGAGCCACGTCGCCGGCTCGAAGGTCAACGCCTGGTCACCGGTCTCGAGGTTCCCTTCGGCGTTGAGGTTGTGGTACGTCCAGCCGAACTGGTCGGTCAACCCAAAATCCCCAGAAACGAACGCCCCAGGCGTGATCTTGAGCAGCACCACGGTGCGAAGGGGATCCGCATACGCACCGATCAGCTGCACCTTGTAGCCGGATGAAGCAGCTGCAGAACTTTCCGCAGTGATGTTCGCGCCGCCGAGACCGAAGTGGTCCAGGATCTGCGCCGAGAATCCTCCAGGGCCCGAGGCGTCGGCGAGCGCAGCAGCGGTGGCGGGGGAGAAATAGAGCACTCCCCATGACGCGAGAAGAACGACCACGAAAGCTGCCGCGACAGCGAGCAATGCAGGCGGGCGCGGAGCCCGACGCTTGGCCGCCAACACCTGAGCCGTGACCAACTCCGGACGAGGAACCTCCAGCGGGAGCTCTCGCAGCCGCTGAGCAAGCTGATCGATGGACCGGTTCATGGATTCACCTCAAGCGAACTTCGCAGCTTCTCCAACGCCCTCAGCACCGCCCGCCCGGCCGTCGCTTCGCTCATCCCGAGCGCCTCGCCGACCGCGCTCAAATCAAGGTCTGCCCCGAACCTGAGAGCGAGCAGAGTGCGGTCCCGTGGTCCGAGCAAACGCAGCGAGGCCAGCAGGCGCTGGTTGTCGATGTGGTCAATCGCGAGGGATTCGACTGATTCGATAGTGACCTCCCGAACCCGGCTCAAGCGCGTCCACAGCGCGAGGCGACGGCGCTCCGCCCGCTGCATGTCGGACGCCACGTTGGCCACGATCCGCCATAGCCAGGCCTCGACCTCACCGCGGAGAGGATCGAACCTGTCGAGCCGCCGAACCGCGCGGAGCAGGGCCTCCTGCGCAATGTCGTCCGCTTCGGCGGGCGAGCGGGCCGCCATCGCCGCGAACCGGCAGACGGCCGGCGCGTACAGCTCGCAGAACCGCTCCGCCGTCACGCGCAGAGTGTGGCCCACGAAGTCCGCAGCCGGCGCCACCGAGCCCATACACCACCACTACGCTGCGAGCCCGACAAATCGGACAGATCGGCGGAGTTCGGGCCGCGCGCCTAGACTCCGCCCGTGCCCGGTTCGAAGCGCCGGAAGGTCATCGCGGTGCTGATCTTTCTGCAAGCCCTGCTCTTCGGGTCGACCACTCCGGTCGGCACCTACACCCTCCAGTTCGCCTTCGGGAAGGATGCCGTCGGCCATCTTGGCCCGGGGTGGCACGGCACGGAGGGTGAGCTTGCCCTCGAGCAGGTATTTGCGCTGGCGGTGGCCATCATCGTCGGCGTGCTGATCTGGCGGGGACTGCCGTCCGCCCTCTACGCCGTGGCCGCGCTGGCAGCAATCAGCGTCCTCTTCGATCTCATCTTCATCGCCGCCCAATGGGTGCAGTTCGGGCCGATCGCCCTGCTCTTCCTGATCATCTTTCCGCTGCCCACCGTTCCCCCCGCGGCGATCGGCATCCCGGTCCTGGTCCTGTGCTACTCGGTCATCCTCGAGATATGGCGCCACGACCGGCCACCGGCAGGGCGGCGCGGCGCCCGCCCCAAAGCAGAGGGCGAGCCGCAGCAGTAACGCTCGATCACCCTCTGGTTTGGGTTGCTCCGAACAGCAACACGACCGGCAGGAGAATGCTGGCAGCCAGTCCGGCTATCCCAAGGACCAGGCCGGCAAGGGCGAGGCCCCTGCCCCTCAGCCTGCCGTCGCTCGAGTCGACACGCCGGTACGACAGATAACCCAGGATCGCCGCGATGGGACCCAGCACGATTCCGACCACGAAGACCGAGGTGGCGACAGACAGGACGCCCATCACGAAAGCCACGACAGCCGGACCGTCGAGGTGGCTTCTCTCGGCTTCAGATTCGCTCGCGCCGCGCCCGACCATGCCTTCTTAACTCTATGCCCGTTTCAGCACCCCGGGGAATTGGACAATAGATACGCATGCCCACCCCGTCGTCCGATGACGCCTTCGCCGAGGTAAAGGCCAAGGTCGACCTCGTCAAGGTCGTGCAGGAGCACGTCCGTCTGACCAAACGCAACAAGGACTTCTGGGGCCTCTGTCCCTTTCACCAGGAGGACAGCCCCAGCTTCAAGGTCAATCCGCAGATGCAGTCCTGGTACTGCTTTGGCTGCGAGCGCTCCGGCGACGTCTTCACCTTCGTCGAGCTCATCGAGAAGACCGACAAGCGCGGCGCCCTTCAGCTCCTCGCGGAGCGTGCGGGCGTCGAGCTCAAGAAGCTGAGTCCCGAGCAGAAGGAGCGCTCCGACTCCCGGCGCCGCCTCCTCGCCATGCTCAAGCTGGCCGCACAGTTCTACGAATACGTGCTCTGGTCTAGCCCCGCCGGCGAACCAGGCCGCAGGCTTCTCGAATCACGCATGGTGAGCGAGGAGACGGCGCGCCGCTTCCAGCTTGGATACGCCCCCGCGGGACGAGGTTTCGCGGAGTACCTGAGAGCCAAGAAGAAGTCGCTGCAGGACGCGCGTGACGCGGGGTTGATGCGAAGCGACGGCACCGATTTCTTCGCTGAGCGGCTGGTGATCCCGATCAGGGACGAGCGCGGCCAGCCGCTCGCATTCACGGCGAGGACGGTCCGGCCTGACGAGCCGCGCAAGTACATCAACTCCCGTGAAACGCCCGCCTATATAAAAGGACGCGTGATCTTCGGGCTCGATCTCGCCAAAGACGAGATCATCAAGAAGGGCCACGCGGTGCTCATGGAGGGCCAGTT
>DATMQU010000785.1:0-7799 GCA_035566715.1 Vicinamibacteria bacterium | reverse complement strand
TCGTTGCGGGCGAAGTAGCCGGCGTTCAGCAGGAGGGCCGCCATTCCAATCCAGGCCGCCTGCCTCCAGCTAGAAAGCCCGTGCTGGAGCAGGAGAACGACGCCGAGCAGAGCGCAGAGGGGCGCCGCGAAGAAGACCGCGGTGCTCTTGGTAAGGAGCGACAGGCCAAGGGCGATCCCAATCAGCGTCGCGCGGCCCCGACCGCAACGGCCGTCGCGGTAGGTGCGCACAACGAGCCAGGCCAGGATGGAGAGCCAAGCCGCGAGCACGAGATCGTTCTTGGCGTTCGTGGCCCACATGTACACACCGGGATTGGTGGCCAAGAGGACGCCCCCGAGGGCCCGGGCGTTCGGAGAGCCGCCGAGGTCCCGCGCGATCAGCCAGGCGGCCACCATGCTCATCGGCAGAGCGAACCACTGAACGAGGTTTGCCCAGCGGTCGCCGCCGGACAGGATCAGGAGGTGGGCGCCCGCGAATTCAGCGAAGGGCGGCAGAATGTCCTGCCGCATGTTGCGGGCGGGGAAGTAGGCAACGCTGCGCTGCTGGACCCAGTGGATCTGGCGCGGGAGGTGGTAGGTGAGGCAGTCCCAGTTGTTGACGGGGGACAACGCAGCGACGAGTGCGGCGACGACGACGATGCCCAGGCCCAAGAGGATGAGCCATCGCGTTGAGGGCGCGATTTCAGACGGCGTCGCGCGCCAACCCGACAGCCGCCTACGCTGGCGGAGCACGAAGACAGCCAGGGCGGCCGTGGGGGCGGCCCACCAAGCGAGGACCCATCCGAATTCGAGCTTGTGCCCAAGACTCAGCAGTTCCGTCCCCGCCGTCAGCCAGGCACCAGCGAGCAGACACGCGATCAGGGTGGACTCGAGGAGCCCCGCTCCGTCCTCTCTATCGCGGGCCCCAATCGCAAGCGCCAGGGACGCCACCACGATGAACAGGAATGGAAGGAATCCCAGCATCTAGGGAAGGCTCTGATCCCGCAGGGTCACCGCCGGATCACCCTGAATGGCGCGAGACGATCAGCTCGCTGTCTACCGGGAAGTATTTGAGCCAAATCAGGCGGTCCAGAGCGGGATCGCCCGTAGCGCGGTACCGGTCGAATACATCGACCAGCTCCGCCAGGTAGCCGCGCACATGGGCCTCCACTTCTTGCCGCAGAGGCGGATCGATCTGCTTCGACTCGCAGAACGCGCTCAAGGTCACAAGGATGGGCTTCACGAGACGCAGATAGCGGTCGAGGTCTTTTTGGTAGATATGGCAGTCATACAAGGGTCGACATTGGAGGCCCTCGCCCAGGAACATCTCCTCGTAGCCGGGGTATGAATGCCACGATTGGACGCTGTAGTTGAGCCCGTCGTGGGGGCAGGAGGCTTGGTAGAACGCCTTCGCCAGCCCGTGGGGCAAGAGCACGAGCCCCGGGATCTGGTAGTGAGGCTCGGCCAGTACGTTCTTGTAGCAGAAGGGGTTGCCCACCTTGAGATAGATGAAGCCTTCAGGCTCTTTGGCTAGCAAAGACGAGAGATGGTGGACCAGGAGCCGCGGGTCTGGTACGTGCTCAATGACATCGAGGCAAAAGATGACGTCGAAGGTCGACAATGTTCTGATGAAGGCGCCGTTCAGGATGTCGTTGTTGTAGACCTCCAGCTGACATCCCTCGCCCCGGACCCCGCCGAGGTTCATGCGGGCGGTCTCGTAACGCGCCTGGTCAATCTCCACTCCCACCGCCCCCCGCGCGCCCCTTTCGCAAAAGGCGAGAAGAGTCTGGCCCGCATTTGCTCCCACGTCCAGGCAGCGCTTCCCGCGGAAGAGGTTCGGGCGCTGGAAAGAGCCGGCGAGGGCATCTAGGAACTGGCGTGCGCGCCCAAGGCCGCCCATTTCCGATTCGAGGTACAAGGTAATAAGCGGGTTCGCCCGGTGGTGTCGGACAAGCTGGTGGACGTAGTGGGAAGTGTAGTCTCTGTTCGAGCCGTAGAGGCGCATGACGGCTTCAATCAACCCCTCTGGATCAGCATCGTAAAGGGCTAGGAACACCACCGGGTTCTTCAGGGCAGATGGCCCTTGCAGCCAGAGCAGCGTTTGGGCGCGAAGCCGTGTCAGGGCGTTGTGAAGGCCCATATCCCCCACCCCTCGCCGCCTCTTGACGTTGCCTCCCCACTCGAATGAGTAGGGTTCCCAAGGGGCGTACCGGTCGCGGTAAGCGCGCCCCAAAGTCCATCGCCTCGAGCCATCAATACTTTGCGGTCTGGACGCGCCATCGCGATCGGCGTACCTCGCTGCCGTGGTGTTCTTCGTTACGGGCTACAATCCCTGGGCATTGCCCTCCGGCTGGACCAGGGAGGTGCATCAAGACCTCGGGTTACCCCGGAGGCCTGAAGCGAGTGAGCTGCCCGGGCCGCTGCACCTTAACTATCACAATACGGTCGAGGAACAATGGGGAGTGATCATCGCTCGGGGGAGAGCTCGACCAGAGTTCGGGCCACTCCGACCTGGATCTCGGCCCTCAAAGACCTGGGTCGCCGCCCATCCTTCTCCTATGCGGCGCTGGTTGCGCTTCAGGCCAAGGTCATGTGGGGTATCTGGTCATACCGCGACCTCACCTCCGGGGACGAGGCTACTTTCTACTGCCAAGCCTACCTTTGGCTGACCAGGTCCATGGTCGACATCGCCTGGTCGCCCCTATATGCGGCCTTCTTCGGAACCGTAATGCGACTCACGACCACCGACCCCTACGCGGCGACTACCCTTCACCGGATTCTCATTGTGTTGCTGCTCGACGTCCTCGTCCTGGCTCTTCTCCGCCGACTGCTGCCGCCGGGCATCGCCTGGCTGGTCGCCGCCTGGTGGGCGGTCCTCCCCATCGTTTTCGACGCCACCTTCACCGTCCACCTGTTTGCCGTGATCCCCATCCTCGTCGCTTGGCTCCTCCTCGGGCTGGGCTGGAACCCCTGGACGCGCGGCGGTGCTCTGGCCGTCTTTCTCGCCGCTACGTTCCTCGTCCGCAATGAATACATGGTTGCCACCGCGGTCCTGGCGTTGTCCTGGCTGATTTGGGAATGGCGGGCCCGGCCCCGATGTCCGCCCGAGGCACGGACGCGGGGCACCGTCTACGCGCTGGCGTACGGTCTCCCGATCCTGTTGGTCGGGTTGCTCGTCGGCCTGGTCTACACGCGCGCCGTCTACAGGTTCCCCGCGCTCCACTACCGCCTGAATGACAAACACGTCCTGAACATGTGCCAGGTGTATGCGTTTGGCTACCAGCAGCGTCACCCAGAGTGGAGGAAGGACCCCTGGGTGCAGTGCACGGTCCTGATGCAGGAGACATTTGGCCAGGAACGACCCACGCTCTCGCAGATGCTGCGGGCGAATCCGAAAGCGGTGGCCGAACACTTCCTGTGGAACCTTCGCCTGACGCCCGCCGGCCTTCAGCTCCTCCTCTTCAACTCGGCCCACAGCACGATCAACCCCGACTACGCACCCTCGCAGCAGTTGGGTTCTCCTCGACCCTTGATTCCCAGCATCGGCCTCGGGCTGATCCTCTTGGCCGGCCTATACCGGCTCTTTCGCGAGCGCCGCTACTGGTGGAGGGCCTGGCTGAGGCGGAGAGCCGGAGCCTGGTGGGCCATGTTTTCGGTGCTGCCGGTGGGGGTCGCGGTTCTTCTGTCTCAGCGGCCTCGCCCGGCGTACCTCTTCGTCCAGGGCATCGTGCTCATGGCGGTGGCGGGAATGTGCCTGTTCATGGTGGTCCGCCCTTGGCGGAGGCTGCAGTGTGGACCGGTCCTTCTCCCGCTGACGATGGTCACGCTGGTTTTGCTGGCCCCCAACCGGTACCGCGGTTCCTATCGGCCGGGGGAAAGGCCTCTTCTGGCCTTGTACGAGAGACTGGCCCCCTTCGCGGAAGTCTTTCGCCGTCCGGCCACACGGTTCCTGGTCAGCGAGCGCATCATGGAATTGAACGGGTACTTGGTGCGGGACTTTCTGCGTGACCCTGCCTTGAATTTCGACTATTCGATCCTGAGCGAGGCGCTGGGGTCGGCCCCCCTCCCGGGCGTTCTCGCCGACCATGGAGTCACCCTCTTGTATGTCAACGAGAACCTCTGGAGGCGGCTGGAGACGGATGGCCTCCAGCGCCCGTTCATCACCTCGCCGGAGTCGGCGGGCTGGCGAGTCGTCGGGATGGGAGGACTGGAGGGAGACCGTTGGATGCTCCTGGATAAGACCAAAGGCGATCAGGGGCCAGCACTACCGACCCCCGGGGGGCAAGGTCTATAATCGGGCGCGGGCAAACGCTTGGTCCCTCCCGTCTGCGGCGGCCTATGATGCCTCCCCACAAGGCCGACGATCCAAGCACGACCCACCTCATGATGCGGCTCGCTCATTCCGGCGCGAGCGTGACCGGCCATCCGGCGGCCGCGGTCATTCGAGGGGGAGGCTCAACGGAGTCCGGCTGCCTTCAAGACAGCTGGGGCCAGGCGCGAAGCCGATCGTTGGCCCGCCCGTGAGCCTCCTCGGCGGCGCCAGGCCGGGGAGCAGCACGCCCGTGACCGTCTCCGTGGTCACTCCATGCCTGAACAAGGCCGCGTACGTCGAGGAGACGATCCAGAGCGTGATCTCCCAGGCGGGCGACTTCTTCATCGACTATCTCGTGATCGACGGGGGCTCGACGGACGGCTCGGTCGAAATCATTCGACGATACGCGGAGCGGGTCGCGAGCGGCAGCTGGGAGCCCCGGTGCCATGGTGTGAGCTTCAGGTGGCTGTCCGAGAAGGACCTGGGCCAGACCCACGCCATCAACAAAGGGTTGGCGATGGCGCGCGGAGAGATCCTCTCCTATCTGAACTCGGATGACCTGCACATCGCCGGTGGCTTCGCGGCGGTGGTCGGGCACTTCGCCGATCACCCACAGAACGATTTCGTGTACGGGGACGGGGATGTCATCGATGAGCGCGGAACACTGCTTTGGGAATGGCTCTCGCGCCCCTACGACTATTCTGTTCTGAGGTCGTACCACCCGCTGTGGAACGACTTCACGAACTACATCATGCAGCAAGCCACCTTCTGGCGACGCCGGGTCCACGACCGAATCGGGCTGCTTGACGAGACCCTCCACTACTCGATGGACCTCGAGTTCTGGCTTCGGGCGGGCGGCTCGGGCCTCTCGCTCTGCCACATCCCGGTCAAACTGGGAAGGTTCCGGATGATCGTCGGCACCAAGTCCCTCTCCAGCCCGACCGCCTTCTGGCCAGACAACATGGAGATCTTCCGGCGCCACAACACACCCCGGGCCATGCAGCGATACTTCACCTTCTTTCATTTCAACCACGCCCTCCACGCCGGCCTCGACTTCGAGGTGGCGAGCTTGGCGGAGGCGAGGCTCTTCGAGCGTTGGCAACACCTGCCCCCCCCCGATATCGCCGCGCTGCGGCGCAGATCCGGTGAGGGCAGGCGGAGGGCCTACCTCCTAGCCGCCCTGGCTGCGTTGGAAAGAGGCAACCGCGAGCAGGCCGACCACCTCCTCGAGGCCTCCGTGGCCGGCCGTCCCGGGATGTGGCTGCATCCGCTGTCCTGGCTCGTCCTGCTGGCCCGGGCTTTGGGGCCAAAGGCGTCCGTGCCGCTGCGGATGTGCTGGGATGAAATCGTGAAGACCTACCGAAACAGGCGGTACCGCTACCGATATGGCTAGCGATCCTCGGGGGGGGACGCCCGCCATCAGCGTGATCATCTGCACATACCGCCGAGAGACGCTCGCCCTGCGGGCGATCCGTAGCGTGGTAGAGGATGGCTCGGCGGCGTGCGAGATCCTGGTCATCGACCAGGATCAGGAAGGGTCGTTGGAGTCCCGGATCCGGGAGCGTCTGGGGCCCCTGCCCCATCTGCGCTACTTCCGGATCTCGACCCTCGGCTTGAGCCAGGCGCGCAACCTGGGCGCCCGAGAGGCAACCGGCCGAGTCCTCGCTTTCCTGGACGATGACGCCCAGGCCCGGCCGGGGTGGCTGGCCGGCTACAGGGAGGCGTTTGCCCGGGATCCCGCCCCCACCATGGTCGGGGGAAGGATCCTGCCCGAATGGGAGGTGCCGAAGCCCCGGTGGTACCCGTCCAGCCGGATCACGATTCTCGGAACCTACGACATCGGAGAGAGCGCGGCACCCTTCCCGGACTCCGACCTGCCCGTGGGGGCGAATTTCGCGATTCTCAAGGGGGAGCTCCTCCGCCTCGGTGGCTTCAACGAGCAACTGGGGTTCAAGGCCGGACGCCGCCTTGCGCTCGGGGGGGAGGACAGCCTGCTCGGGGCGCGGGTGAGGGAGGCGGGGGGGCTCATCCTCTACGAGCCGCGGGCAACCGCTACGCACTTGATCCGAGAAGACAAGCTCCGGCTCGCCTACTTTCTCAAGCGCGAGTTCATCGAGGGAATGACCCAGATCGTGGTCATGGATGGTGTGCGGAAGCTGGAGGCCGCGTTCCTGCTGGGCGCCGCGAAGTGGCACTTGTTCTCCGTGCTGGCAAGCCCCCTCCGGCTCTGGGGGTGCGTGGCGAAGCGACGCACCGACATTCTGGAGTGCTTTGGCGAGTGGCTCGCGGCAACCTGCCTGAGCCTCGGGGTGATGCGTCAATGCTGGCGTCTCCACCGCGAGCGGCGGGGCGCAGCGGCGGATCGGAGTCGCGGAGCCAGAGACGAGGGGAGGGCCATGGAGAGGCCAAGAAGCTACGCCGACGATTGGGACGAGTACGTCAAGCGCTGGGAGACCTACGCCAAGCTCGAGCCCACCAATCAGGGCCGCGCCGACCTCGTTTACCCCGGCGACGAGTGGGGCACGGAGGCGGAGTGGGATGCCTACGCGGCCTCCTTCCTGCACCCTTGGCTACCCCCGGACGGTCGGGGGGTGGCGGTGGAGATCGGGCCCGGCTCCGGCAAATACTCGCTGCGCGTCGTCGACCGCGTGGCCCAGCTGCTCTGCTTCGATGTCTCGGAGATGTTCATGGAACTCGCGCAGGCCCGCCTCGCCAAGCACGGCGGCAGGGGCACGGTGCGGTTCGAGCTCTTGAAGATGAGCAACTGTTACGAGATCCGGGAGGCAGTGGCGAAGCTGGGCCTCTTGGGTGAAGTCGACCTGTTCTTCTCCGTAGACTCCATGCAGCACGTGGAGCTGCACACCCTGATCGCGTACTGGATCAACGCGGCGGCGAGCTTGAAGCTCGGCGGCCACATCGTCATGACCGTGGCGACCTGCACGACGGAAAAGGGCTTTGCCCGGCTGCTGGACGAAGTCGCTTGGTGCTACGGCGGCACGAGACCATCGCACCAGTTCTACTTCCTCTCCAAGGACGTCGTGCACTACTGCCTCGGCCAGCTCGGCTTCGAGGTTCTGCGCCTAGAAGAGGGCCGGGACATCAACGTGGTCGCCCGAAAGGTCCGGCCGGCTCCCGTCGTGTTGCAACCCGTGCCATGACCCAAGGGGCGCTCGCCGGAGGCCGCGGGATGCGCATCGGGGTCAACTGCTTCTTGCTGCAACCGAATATCGGCGGCATCAAGCAGTACTTTCTGACCCTCTTCCGCAATCTTCTGGAGAACGACAGCGAGAACCAGTACGTGTTCTTCTGGTACGAGCACAACGCGGGCGAGCTGGCCAACCTGGGCACGGACCGCTGGAAGGAGGGGGCGGTGCCCCTGACCGATCAGCGCGAGGTCCTGTCCCACCTCGACAAGATCGATCTGTACTTCTGCCCCCTGAGCGCCCTCTATCCGCGTCCGCTTCCGAAGCCGAGCGTCGTCTCGCTGCCTGACATCCAGGAGGTCTTCT
>DATMQU010000784.1:0-2654 GCA_035566715.1 Vicinamibacteria bacterium | reverse complement strand
AGCATTCTCGATTTCGACCCCGACCTCTCTCGCCCCTACACGTTCTGGGCCGGTCTCCTCGGGGGAACCTTCCTGGCCATGGCCAGCCACGGGGCCGACCAGCTCATCGTCCAGCGCCTGCTCGCCTGCCGCGGGCTGCGCGAAGCTCAGAAGGCCCTGGTCGGGAGCGGGGTCGTGATCATCCTCCAGTTTGCTCTCTTCCTGACCATCGGGGTGGCCCTTTTCTCCTTCTATGGGGGCCGGGCCATCGACCCCACCGGCTCGAATGCCACGGCCTTCCGCGGGAGCGACGACATCTTTCCCGCCTTCATCGTGGGTCACCTGCCCGCCGGCCTCTCCGCCTACCTCATCGCCGGCATCTTCTCCGCCGCCATGTGCTCCGAGTCCGCCGCCCTCAACTCCCTCGCTTCCGCCCTCGCCCACGACGTGGTCGGGCCCCTGTTCGGCGCCCGGCGACTCGAGGGCCGGAGCGGGCTCTGGCTCGGCCGGGCCCTCACCCTCCTCTGGACGGTCGTCCTGGCGGGCCTGGCCGTGGGCTTCAGCCGGCTACGCGAGGGCCAGCCAGGCGTCCAGGTCGCGCTCGGCCTGGCCAGCGTGACCGCGGGCGGCCTCCTGGGGGCGTTCTTGCTCGCCCGCTACGTGGACCGGGCCCGGCAAGCGGATGCGATGGCGGCCGTGGCCGCGTCGGCCCTGGTCATGCTCGCACTCTGGCTCGGGGCCAAGGGCTGGATCGATTGGCCGCTGGCCCGCCGGATCTCCTGGCCTTGGTACTCGCTCCTGGGCTGTGCGATCACGGTGGGAACCGGCTTCCTGCTCGCGTGTCGGCACGCAAGTCCCGATCCGAGGGTGGGCTAGCGCCTTCCTCAGCCCCGGGCCGTCATCCGGTTTTGGACAACCTGGATGGCGGAAGTGATGCGCGCGATCTTCCGGTGCCGCGCTTGGGTGGCGAGCGCGTCGTCCGGGGGCGGTACCTCGGCCCGGGTGTCGCGCTGCAGCTTCTCGAGCTCCTGGCGGAGGAGGGCGAGCTCGCCGGGGAGGAAGGCCTTGAGCGAACCCAGGTTGAGCAGAATGAAGCCGTCCGCGATCTGGGACGCCATAGCGGGGGCGCTGCCCCCCATGAAGTTGGCCATGACCGGGGCTGATTATAGCAGGACACGTCCGTGACCCGGATCGCTATGCTCGGCCTACCGTGAACCGGGATCGACCATTTTCGTGGGCAAGCGGGCCGACCGGTACGGGGAAGTGACGCCGGGGCCGACAAGCCCGGAGTGGCGCGGCGCCCCTCGTTGATGGCCGCGCGGCAGGCGGGGGCAGCCCGGGGGCACACGAGCGGGCAACGATCGCAAGGTGATCGGCGATGAAAACGGCGCCCGCAACGCTGGCCGCGGTTCCGGGAAGGTCCGGAGCCAAGCGCCAGAGGCGGATCGCCTCCGCGCCCCCGAGAGAGGGGCGCTCGGCCCCCGGCACAGACGTTGAAGGTGATGCCCGCGCTCGCGGCCCGAGCCGGGCCGTGACAAAACGCCTTACTTTATGCAGACCGCGCGGACCTGCTTGAAGTCCGTCACCCCCAGCAGGACTTTCTGAATTCCGTCCTGGAGGAGGGTGGTCATGCCGTCCCGTACCGCTTGCTTCCGGAGCTCCTCGATGGGCTCCCGCTTTTGAATCCGGCGCTTGATCTCGTCCGTGGCCACGAGGAGCTCGTGGATGCCCATGCGGCCCCGGTAGCCGCTGTTCCCGCACTTCGGACAGCCCTTGGGTCGGGACAGGCGGAAGCTGGGGGCGTAGCGGACACCCAGTTTCTCCCAGGCGTCGAGCCCATACTCCTGCATCAGCTCCGCGAACTCCTCCTGGGTGGGGGCGTACTCTTCCTTGCAGTCCTTGCAAAGGGTGCGGACGAGCCGCTGGGCCATGATGCCGAGCAGGGCGTCCGCGAAGTTGAAGGGGTCGATCTCCATGTCCAGGAGGCGGGTGATCGTCTCGGGAGCGGAGTTGGTGTGGAGGGTGGAGAAGACCAGGTGGCCGGTGAGCGAGGCCTCGATCCCGGTGGCCGCGGTCTCGTGGTCCCGCATTTCACCGACCATGATCACGTCGGGGTCGGCGCGCAGGAAGGCACGCATAGCGATCGCGAAGGTGAAGTCGATCTTCGGGTGGACCTGCACCTGCCGCAGCCCCGGCTGCGTGATCTCGACGGGGTCCTCCGCTGTCCATATCTTCATGTCCGGGGTGTTGATGAAACCGAGGCCGGAGTGCAGGGTGGTGGTCTTGCCGGAGCCGGTCGGGCCCACCACCAGGCAGATGCCGTAGGGCTTCTGCAGGATCTTCTTGAACTCCGTGAGATTTCGCTCCAGGAAGCCCATCTTCTCCAGGGGAAGCGGTTTGGAGGCGGCCAGGATGCGCATGACCACATCCTCGTTGCTGCCCGAGGTGGGAATCGTGGCCACGCGCAGCTCGATCGACCCCATCGGCCCCTTGAAGCGGATCTTGCCGTCCTGGGGCTTGCGCTTCTCCGCGATGTCCAGCTTGGACATGATCTTGAAGCGCTGCACGATGGCGTTGCGGTGGGGGGCCGGGATCTCCAGGTACTTCACACAGTCCCCGTCGATGCGCAGCCGCACTTGGGTGGGCGCGGTCTTGCCATAGGGCTCGACATGGAT
>DATMQU010000783.1:0-9850 GCA_035566715.1 Vicinamibacteria bacterium | reverse complement strand
GCCGCCGCTGCCCTTGTCTTCCTGGCCGTGGTGGCCCCCGTGGCCGCGCTCGACCTCCGGGCCTTCTACCGTGACATCGTCGTCTACAACGTCGGCCTGCCGGGAGGCGACAACTATCCGCTCGGGGGGACGCCGGGATTCGGCTTCGCCAACTTCCTCATCTACTTCGGCCGCGTGGCCAGCCTCCGGGACTACTTCCCGTTCGGCCTGTTCTACCTCCTGCTCGTGCCCTGGGGCCTTCTCCTGCTGCACGTCCAGCTGCGCAGGGGCGGAGCCGTCACCGCCCTCATCACGGGCAGCGGCGCCCTCCTGGCCTCGCTCTATTTCTCGCGCGTCGTCCATCCGAACTACCTCATTCCGGTGGCGGTGCTCCTGCCCTTGGCATTCCTCGTCCTGCGCCGGGAGGCGGATGTGGCGGCGGTTCCCCTCCTCCTTCTGGCGCTGGCCGTGGAGACGGCGGAGCACGCGGTCTTTCGCACGACCTGGGAGGACGCGGTGGCGGGAGGCCTTCCCCTGAAGCTCAAGGGCCTGGCCGCGATCCTCGCTCCCCGCGCCGGTGCCCATCTCACCACCGATCCGCTGGGGCTCTTGCTGAGCGCGACCGCCGCCGGCCTGGCCCTGGTGTACCTTCTGCTCTTTGCCCTCGGAGCCTCCGCCCGCCTGCGGGCGGGGCTCGTGGTTCTGGCCGTGGTGTCGGTGGTGGTGGTACCGACCCTGGTCGTCGCCTCCGTCGGCCAGTGGACGGGCACGCCGCGCGCCCAGGACGACTGGGTGGTCCGGGTCGCGGCCGACGCCCAACGCCTCGCCCACGGCCGGAGCCCTTTCGCGGCCGCTGCCCCCCCGGGGTGGGAGGCCGGCCGTGAAGCCTGGACGACCAGCTTCCGGATGGATCCGCCGGGCGCGCTCATCTCCGAGAGCCCCGTCCTCCCCCCCGGCTCCACCACGCTTGCCGCGCTCGCTCCCCGGATCCGCGACCCGCGGATGATCACGCTCTTGGCCCTCGGTCTTCTTCTGGCCCTCGCGGCGGGCCTGGTCCAACCCGCGGAGCGCCCGCTCGCCCTGGCCGTGGCGGGTTTGGCGCCTCCTCTCGCCGTGGGCACGGTGTTCGGGTCTCCCGCCGCCCTGCCCCTCCTGGCGCTTCTCGGGAGCCTCGCCCTCGCGATCGGTGGCCGGGCCTTCCTGGCCGGAGCTCTGGCGGGAGCGGCCGGCGCTCTCGACCATCGGGCCTGGCTGGGGGTGCCGTTCCTGCTCGCGCCGCTGGCCCGCGGTGGCCGCGCTCCGTGGCCGCGCGTTCTCGGGGGGGTCGCGGCGGGCTATCTGGCCCTGGTCCTGCCTGCGGTCCTGCCCGACGTGGGGGCGTTTGCGGCCGCGATGCGGACGGAAGGCGGGTTGGGCCCCGGCCTGGGCCTGGCCAACCTCTTCCTCTACTGGGGAGCGCCCGAGGGCACCCTCGCCCTCACCGTCTTTGCCCTGGCCCCGCTGGCGGCGGTGCTGGCGGCGGGGGCGCTGCTGCTGGTGCCCCGGGGACGACCGTCGCCGCTGGCCCTCGCCACCCTGGCCGTGGGGCTCGGCCTCTACCTCTCGCGGGGCGTTTCCGCCGAGGCGGTAGCGCTGCCAATTGTGTTGCTGGTGCTCGGCGCGCTGCGCGAGGGCTGAAGTATTGGTGCCGGAGGCGGGACTCGAACCCGCACGGGTTTCCCCACACGCCCCTCAAACGTGCGTGTCTGCCAATTCCACCACTCCGGCACGGAGGCTGGTGAACAAACGCTGATGTTAGAGGGAGGGGGGCTCAGCTGTCAACGCTCGCCGGCCAGCCGGCTCTGAGTCAAAATGAATGCTTTGTGGTGGGTCGCTCGATCAGCTCAGCTCGCCGGACTCGCTTTGCGGCGTGAGCCGGGCGAAGATGACTTCTGGAAGGCCAGCATGCGGGCTTTCCCGCCACGTGCGGAGGATCCGATGAATGAGTCGCTCGGTAACAAGGCCCCGGGATTCCAGAAGCGCCCCGATCACCGCATAACGACGAAGCCCGCGGGCGTGCGTGTGCGGGTGAGGTTCAAGGGCGAAGTCATCGCCGACAGCCCTGACGCGATCGCGATGGAGGAGGGCCAGTATCCTCCGGTCTACTACCTGCCGCGCAAGGATGTGAAGATGCAGCGGCTCGCGCGCACAGCGCATTCCACGCATTGCCCGTTCAAGGGCGATGCGTCCTACTTTTCTCTCGTGAATGGGCCCGAAAACGCCGTCTGGAGCTACGAGCAGCCGTACGACGAAATGGCGGCGATCAAGGGGATGCTCGCCTTCTATCCAGACAAGGTCGATGCCATCGACCTCGTGCGCGAGTAGGGCGGCGGTCACCAGGGGCCGGAATCGCCCAGTCTAAGGCTGCGGGGCCCCCCTCGTCCGCCGAATGGTCGAGAGGGTGGGCCGCCCGCTCCGCGCTCAGCGGAGGTCGCGCAGGATCTCCCGCGCGGCATTGGCGCCCGGGCCGCCGGTGACACCGCCCCCGGGGTGGGTTCCCGCCCCGCACATGTAGAGGCCCTCGACCGGCCCCCGATAGCGGCCCCAGCCCAGGAGCGGCCGGGCCAGGAAGAGCTGGTCGAGGGAAGGCTCCCCGTGGAAGGGATGGCCGCCCGTGATGCCGTAGGTCTCCTCCAGGTCCAGAGGGGTGAGCACCTGGTGACCGATGACGAGGCCGCGGAGACCGGGCGAATACTCCTCGAGGGTGGCGAGCACCGCCTCCAGCACCTCCGGGGCGCGCTGCTTCCAGTCCCCCGTTCTCAGCTTGCGGGGGGTGTATTGGGCGTAGACCGACAGGACGTGGTTCCCGGCGGGAGCCAGGTCGGGGTCGACGAGAGAGGGAATCGTGACATCCAGGTAGGGACGCCGGGAGATGCCGCCGTGCTTGGCCTCGTCGAAAGCTCGCTCGAGGGCGTCCAGCTCGGGTCCGATGTGGAGCCGCCCCCGCAAGAGCGCGGGCGCCTCGGCGGCGTCGAGCCCGAAGGCGGGGAGGCGGGCCAGGGCCAGGTTTACCTTGGAGGCCATGCCCCCCTGGCGATAGTTGCGGATGCGACGCAGGTCGTCGGGGTCGAGGAGGGCCGGGTCCACCAACCCCAGGAAGGTGCGCTGGGGGTCCAGCCCCGACACCACCGTGCGGGCCGGGATCTCCTCTCCCCCCGCCAGGAGCACGCCGCTCACGCGCCCCTGCGTGGTGGTGATGCGTTCCACCTCCGCCCCCGTGCGGATCTCGGCCCCAAAGCCCCGGGCGGCCGCGGCCACCGCCCCCGTCAGCGCCCCCAGCCCACCCTTGACGAGCACGGTGTCGCCGGCGCCGTTGCCGCTCCCCGCGGCCGCCTGCAGCAGCAGGTTGGCGGTGGTGCCCGCGGACCAGGGCCCGGCGAACATGCCCTGGAGGCCCCGCGCGGCGACCACCGCGCGCAGAAGCTCGGTCCCGAACCATTCCTGCACGAAGTCCGCCACCGCCATGGGACCCCAGCGCAGCAGCCGCTGCGCGTCCTTGCGCCCGAGCCGCCGGAAGCCGAGGCCCAGGCCCAGCAGCGGCCAGAGGTCACGCGGCCGCGGGGAGTCGATGTCGGGCGGGGTCATGGTGAGCAACCGCGCGAGGAGGGCGGAGATCCGAGCCAGGCAGCGCTGGAACTCCGGATAGCTCCGGGCATCGGCGGCCGAGAAGCGGCCGATCTCGGCCGCGGTCTTCTCGGGATCGCCCCACAGGAAAAGGCCGCGTCCGTCCGGCCGGGGCGCGAACAGGCGCGGCTCCGGCTCGATGAGCGTGAGCCCCTGCGCGAGGAGCCCCAGCTCTGCGAGGAGGGAGCGGCGGAAGGGGCCGAGGGTGTGGGCCACGGTCGAGGCCCGAAAACCGGGATGGAACTCCTCGGTGACGGCGGCGCCCCCCACAAGGTGGCGGCGCTCGAGCAGGAGGGGCTTCAGGCCGCCCTTGGCCAGGAGGGCGGCGGCGGTCAGTCCGTTCGGTCCGCCCCCCACCACGATAACGTCCGCCCTCATGCCACTTTCCCGCGCCTCCAGTCCTTCAGGATCTCGAGGGCGGCGATCCGCCCCGGCGCGCCCATGATCCCGCCCCCGGGGTGCGTCGCCGACCCGCACATATAAAGGTTACGCACCGGCGTCCGGTAGCGCGCCCAGCCCGCCACCGGGCGCAGGAAGAACAGCTGCTCCAGGGACAGCTCGCCCTGGAAGATGTTCCCCTCCGTGAGGCTCCACTCCCGCTCCAAGTCCAGGGGGGTGAGCACTTGACGGTGCAGAATCAGCTTCTTCAAGTTGGGGGCGTGCTCGGCCAGGGTCTCGATCACGGTGTCCCCGAAGGCGTCTCGCTGCTGGTCCCAGGTCCCTTCCCGCAGCTTGTAGGGGGCATATTGCACGAAACAGGAGAGCACGTGCTTGCCGGGGGGAGCCACGGAAGGGTCGGTCAGGGAAGGGATCACGACGTCGATGTAGGGCCGCCGCGAGAAGGCGCCGTACTTCGCGTCGTCGTAGGCCCGCTCCATGTACTCGACACTGGGAGAGATCGAGATCGCGCCCCGCAAATGGGGCCCCGGCCCGGGCAGGCTCTTGAACTCCGGGAGGCCATCCAAGGCCAGGTTGACCTTGCCCGACGAGCCCCGGAACTTGTAGCGCCGCACTTCCTCCAGGAACTCGGCGTCGAGGACGCCCGGATCGCAGAGCTTCACGAAGGTGACGTGGGGGTCCGCGCTCGAGATCACGGCCCGGGCCGCGATCTCCTCTCCCCCCTCCAGGACCACCCCCACCGCCCGCCCCCCCGTCACCTTGATCCGGATGACCGGAGCCTCGGTGCGGATCTCCGCTCCCGCTTCACGAGCCGCCCCCGCGATGGCCATGCTGATGGCCCCCGTCCCCCCCCGGGAGAAGCCCCAGGAGCGGAAGGCGCCGTCGATCTCCCCCATGTAGTGGTGGAGGAGCACGTAGGCGGTGCCGGGCGAGCGAACGCCCAGAAACGTCCCGATGATCCCGCTCGCGGACATGGTGGCCTTCAGTACGTCGGTCTCGAACCACTGGTCCAAGAGATCGGCCGCGCTCATGGTCATGAGCTGGACGAGGTTGTGCTGGTCGGAGCGGGAGAGCCTTCGGAAGCGCTGGCCCAGCCCCCAGAGGCGTCCCAGCCCCGCCAGGTCGAAGGAGAGGGGATCGGGCGGGACCATGGACAGGATCGGCTTCACGAAACGGGCCATGTCCACCATGGCCTTCGCGTATTCATCGTAGGCCTCGGCGTCCAGGGGGGAGTGGCGGTAGATCTCGCGCCTCGTGCGCGCGTGGTCGCCCATGCGCCAGAGGTAGTCGCCGTTGGGCATCGGGGTGAAGGTGCCGTCCAGGGGCAGGATCTCCAGGCCGTGGCGGGGCAGGTCCAGCTCACGGATGATCTCCGGCCGCAGCAGGGAAACCACGTAGGAGCAGACCGAGAAGTGAAATCCCGGGAAGACCTCCTCCGTGACCGCCGCTCCCCCCAAGAGGTGCCGGCGCTCCAGCACCAGCACCCTCTTGCCCGCCCGCGCCAGGTAGGCCGCGTTCACGAGGCCGTTGTGCCCTCCGCCCACGACGATGGCGTCGTATTGGCTGGCCATGGTCGCGGGCATTCTATGGGGGCCCCCGCGGGGCCGCAAGGCGCGGGGCTTTACGGCCAAACGGAGGAAGGGTATGGTGGACGTGGACTTCGGTTGCTTTCTTGAGACGAGGAGATGATCGCTATGCGAATCCTGAAGATGTTCATGCCGCTGCTGGCGGCTCTGGCCGTGGTCTCCCTGGCCGCCATCCCCGTACGAGCCGACAATCCGAAGACGGACAAGTCGGCGGCGACCGACAAGAAGGCGGCGGACAAGAAGGGGTTGATGGACATCAACTCCGCCAGCGCCAAGGACCTGCAGACGCTGCCCGGGATCGGCGAGGCCTACTCAAAGAAGATCATCGAGGGGCGACCCTACCGGGGCAAGAACGAGCTCGTGGACAAGAAGATCATCCCCCAGGCCACTTACGACAAGATCAAGGACCAGATCATCGCCAAGCAGAAGTGACGGCCGGGGCAGGGGCGCTCCGTGAGGAGCGCCCCTGGCTATGGGTCCCCCGGGTGACGCGGCTCGAGGCTCAACGCGCCCCCAGCTCCTCGAGCACGCCCTTGATCAGCAACGGCCAGACGGTGGTGGCGTCCGCGTAGACCTCGGCGAAGCGTCCCCCCTCCGACGCGGGCACGAACTTCCCCCAGGACACGCCCTCTGAGTACGTGCAACCGGAGAGCCCGCCCCAGTGCGCGGGTTCCGGGCAGATGCGCACCCCGTACTGATAGCGGGGTGGCTTCAGGTCGAGCCCCAAACGGTGGTTCGTGATGTCAATGTAGGGTCCCACCTCCTGGGCCCAGTTGCGGGGCACCCCGCCCCCGATGGTGAAGATCCCCAGCCGCTTCGCGTCCAGCGCGAAGCGAGCAAAGCTGTTCAGGTCCAGGTAGGGGTTGTAGCGCGGGGTGTGGGAGAACAGGGCCCGGTCCTTGACCCCGCGGGCCTGGGCTTGCTTCATGGCCCAGGTGGAAAGGTCGAGGCCCAGCTCCGAGTCGGTGAAGGCGGGAACGAAGACCGGCACCTGTTTCAGGTAGGCGCTGCGCAAGACGCCCGTGCCTTCAGGTTCCTCGGCCAGGACGCGTCCCAGGGCGCGGCAGACGACCTCGCTCGACAGATCCCGCTCCGGCGGCAGGCCATCCAAGGCCCGGGAAGAGAACTCTTCCACGTAGTTGAGATTGGCCTCCATCTCCAGGGTGTCGTAGACCCGGTTGTAGCCCTTGTCGAACAGCTCTTCGTCGCTCAGGCGGGGGTCGTGACGGTAGTGCACCATTCCCATGGCCTCGGAAAGGCCGTGGGCCATGAGGGCGCCGGTGGAGACCACGGCCTGTACCATCCCCGTGTCGATCATCTTGGCGATGACCTTGCCCATCTTGGCGATGGTCATGGCCCCGGAAAGGGTCAGCACCACCTTGCAGTCGGGGTCCCGGACCATGGCCAGGGTCACGTCCAGAGCCTCGCCCAGCGAGCGGCCGCTGAAGGCGGTCTTCGCCATGCCGCGCAGCAGGGAGGCGAAGGAGGTGACCCGATCCAGGTCCAGGCTCTCCAGCGGGACGAGGCCGTCCGCACGACCGTCGTGGAACTGGCGTGACTGCGTCATGGGGGCGATGGTATGCGGGGGGAGGGGGGCGCGCAAGGAGCCATGGTCGGGGGCCGAAGAGCGGCGCCCCCCACAACCTGACGGGTGGTGGCGGCCGGCGGCGGGAGCCTAGAATTGCGTTCATGCGGGAGGCCGACCTGCGCCGGCGACTCGAAGCCCTCTACCTCCAATACGACCCGCGCTTCGTGGATCCCGACCCTCTGCAGTTTGTGCGTGCGCAGAAGACCCCGGCCGACCAAGAGGTGGTGGGGCTCTTGGCCTCGTCCCTGGCCTACGGCAACGTGGCCCAGATCAAGAAGAGCATAGCCACCGTCCTCGCCCTGCTGGGCCCCCGGCCGGCGGATGCCGTGCGCCACCTGGATCCGCTCGCGGCCGCGCGGCGGCTCTCCCGCTTCCGCCATCGCTTCAACGACGGGCGGGACGTGGCCTGCCTCCTCTTCTTCGCCCGCCAGATGATCGAGTCCCACGGGTCGGTGGAGGGCTTCTTCGCGGAGGGGCCTGTCGCCCACCCCGACGTGGGTCCCGCCCTGGCCTCCTTTTCGGCCCGGGCCCTTGCCCTTGACCACGGCGGCCTCTACCGCGGGCGCGGGCTGCCCGCCCGCGCCGGGGTGCGCTTCTTCTTCCCCTCCCCGGAGGACGGCAGCGCCTGCAAGCGCTTGAACCTTTACCTGCGCTGGATGGTGCGGCGGGGAGGCGTTGACCTCGGGGTGTGGCGTACGGTGGAGCCCTCGGTCCTCGTCATCCCCCTGGATGCGCACGTCTACGCGATCGCCCGGCGGGTGCGCCTCACCCGCTACAAGTCACCCGGCTGGGCCATGGCCGCGGACATCACCCGCCGGCTCCGGCGCTTGGACCCCGAGGATCCCGTGAAGTACGACTTCGCCTTTCACCGCATGGGCCTCTGGAAAAGGGAGGGCGAGATCCGATCGTTGCTCCTCCGAGGCGGGGACAAGACAGAATAGCCGCGTGGGCGCACGCATCACCACCCCCTCCGCCGCCGAATTCCCGGCCACCGCGGACGTCGTGATCGTGGGCGGGGCATCGTGGGCACGGCCATGCCCTGCTCAGGCCGTGGGGCCCCAGACCCGGATGCGGCCGTCGCCGAGGGCTACCGCGATGTGGTGACCGCCTCCGAAAAGAGTCACGCCGCTGAAGCTCTCCTCCGCCGGCCCCCAGAGCGCGGCCAGAGGGGCGTGGGCCTCCAGGTCCCAGAGTTGGACGCTGTTGTCCTGGGCCACGGTGGCGAGGTGGGTCCCGTCCGCGAAGAAGGAGAGGGAGGTCGCCGGTTTGCGGTGGCCGGCCACCACCGCCACCTGCTCCCGGGTGGCGAGGTCGAAGAGCCGGATCGAGCGGTCGTGGCTGGCCACCGCCAGGTGGTGGCCGTTGGGGGAGAGGCAGAGCAGGCTCACCGGGGCTTCGGGCCCCCGGAGGGTCGCGAGGAGCCGGCCCGTGCGGGCGTCCAGCATCCGCAGGATGCGGTTGACATGGCCGGTCACCAGCCACTCGCCGCCTCCCGCGTAGGCGAGAGCGGTCACGCCCGCGGGCTGGCGCAGCAGCTCGCGTCGGGGCTGCCCGGCGAGAGCGGCGCCCACGTCCCAAAGACGCAGGTTCGAATCCATGCAGCCCGTGGCCAGGGTGGAGCCATCAGGGGAGAAGGCCAGGGCCCCCACCAGCGCGTCGTGGCGCAGTTTGACGGGGACCTCGTCACCCCGCTCCATGTCCCAGATGTGGACGCCGCCGTCCACGTGGCCGGAGGCCAGGAGGGCGCCGTCGGGAGACCAGGCCACGGTGAGGGCGAGGGCGTCGTGGCCGGTGCGACGGTGCATCTCGGTGCGGAGCGTGAGCCCCTTTGTGCGCGAGTAGAGGTCCCACAGGCGAATGGCCCCGTCCGATCCCGAGACCGCGAGCACGTCCTTGACCGGCGAGAGGGCCACGGCTTGGGTGGCGGGCGGCTCGCCAAAGGTGGCGAGCTCGCGGAAGACCGCGGCCCCCCGTAGCCGCAGCTCGGACAGGGCGGCGGTGGGCAGGGGCTTCTCGGCGAGGGGCTCGGAGGCCGGGGACAGGGGCGCGGCTCCCGAGAGGAGCGTCCTCTCCGAGAAACGCGTGGGCTCGGCCTTGGGGGCGGGCCCGGCGGAGGACAGCGTCTCCCCGGAGAGGAGGCGGCTCTCGATGGCTTCGATCAGGGCCACGATCGCGGTGCCGGTGGGATCGAGGGACTGGGCGCGCCGCGCCGCCGCCAGCGCCCCCGTCAGGTCGTCCTCCGCCAACCGCCGTCGGGCATCCTCGTAGTTCCGCTCATAGGCACGCTGTCGGAGAGCGGGGTCGAGGTCGGGCTCGACCGGGCCCGAGAGGCCGAGCGCAGACTGGAGGGCGCGGCCCATCTCCGTCATGTCCCGGAACCGTTCGCGCGGGTCCCGCGCCAGCGCCTTCGTCACCGCGGCCAGGAGGGCCTCGGGCAAGCCCTTGGCCTCGATGGGGGGGAGGGGCGCGTGGACGATCTGGTAGACGAGGCCCGTGATCGTCTTAGCCTCGTACGGCCGTCGGCCCACGAGCATCTCGTAGAGGATCACGCCCACCGCCCACATGTCCGTGCGGTGGTCCACCCGGCCGCCCTTGAGCACCTCGGGCGCGATGTAACTGGGAGTGCCCAGGACGA
>DATMQU010000782.1:0-9827 GCA_035566715.1 Vicinamibacteria bacterium | reverse complement strand
GTGAGCGCCCTCATGGCCTCGCCTCTCGCCCGCGGCCTCTTCCAGCGGGCGATCGGCGAGAGCGGCGCTTTCTTCACCGTCGGTGATGGGCCTCTTGCCCCGAAGTCGCTGGCCGCGAGCGAGGAGGCGGGCCTGCGGTTTGGCGAGTCTCTGGGCGCCGACTCGCTGGCGGCCCTCCGAGCGCGGTCGGCCGATGACGTCCTGAAGGCATCGCTCGGAAAAATGCCCTGGTTCGGCCCGACGATCGACGGCTACGTGCTGCCCGAGAGTGCTTACGCGACCTTTGCGGCGGGCAGGCAGAGCCGGGTGCCGCTGCTCGCGGGGTGGAACGCCGATGAGAGCCGATCCGCGGTTACCCTGGCTGCCGAGAAACCCACGGCGAAGACGTTTGCTGATCGGACTCGCGCGAGGTTCGGCGACACCGCGGAGGCGATCCTGAGGGCCTATCCAGCCGCGTCGGACGCCGAAGCCCTCGAGTCGGCGGCCTCCCTTGCCAGTGACATGTTCACAGGGTACGCCACGTGGAAGTGGATCGAGATGCACCTGGAGACGGGACATTCTCCGGTCTTCCGGTATTCCTTCGACCGGGTGATCCCGATCGCCCCCGACACGAAGGCAAACGGTCGCCCGGTGACCGCGAAGGACATCGGCGCACGCCACGCCGGCGAGATCGAGTACGTCTTCGGTGCGCTGGCCTCGTTGCCGAAAGTGCCTTGGGAGGCGGTCGACGGCGAGCTTTCAGACCTCATGATGTCCTACTGGAGCAACTTCGCCCGCTTCGGGGACCCGAACGGGGCTGGCCTGCCGAAATGGCCCCGTTATGACAAGGAAAGCGGCTACCAGGTGCTGCATCTGGGCGATGCGACCCACGCCGCTCCCGATGCCCGTCGATCGCGTTACGAGGCGTTGGACGCGTTCACGGCAAGGCTCCGCTGAGGCGGCTCTCCACAACGACGGACCAAGGCCGCGGCATCTGTCGTGAAGACGCCGGCCAGAGAAGCGAGGCTGAAAGCACGCGAGGTGGGAACCGACAGCTGACGGCTGGGTGACGTGACCACCGGGTGACATTGACGTCTGCAGCGGTAAAGGGCCTCTGTACGCGTTTAAGTCGAGCTCTCGTCGGGGTCGCCACGGCCGGCCGCAAAGCATGCCGTCACCAGTCGGGGGCCGACAACGCCTTCGAGCTCAACAGCCTCGGCGAGGCTCGACGCGGAGGTTGCTCAGCCAGGCAAGCCCGACTGGCCCTGCCCTCCCTCATGCCGAGAGTATGGGAGTCCACTCTGAGGGCGGGGCACGACCCTTGCTTCCTGGTGATCGCGAGGCGCGTGGCGGCGGTCCGATGGCCCACCAGCGAACGGGTGTCGGGCGCAATCAAACGGCTGCGGCCCGAGGAACAAAGGAGCCGTTATGAGGAGAAAAGTGTGGATGGCGGGTCTGACCGTGGTTGCGAGCGTTCTGCTTGTCCTGACCGAGGCGGGAACGGCGGAAACGCAGACCGCCTATGCACCCGAGCGTGAGCCGACGCCGGGCTCGCGCTGGTACGCAAACGCGCGCGTGGTCGCGTTCGATGTGCAGGCACGAACGGTTACCCTGCGCGGTGGTGGGTTGGGTGAGGAAGAAACATTTGCCGTCGAAGCCCCAGCGATGCAGCACGTTGGCGTACTGGCTCCGGGCGAGGAAGTGCTCGTAGCGTTTAGGGCCGGCGGGCCGGGACCGGATGTGGTGACAGACATCGAAAAGTCGGCGGGAAGTGCTGATGGGCCACATCGAGCAGCCAGCGGCCGCGCCGCCCCCGCAGGGCGCGGACTTACCGGCACGGCGTCCACGAAGACGGAGTCGACGCCGTCCACGGCCCCTTCTCCTGCCCCCAGTCCCACGCCGAGCCCGGAACCCACGCGGCTGCCGACGGACATCGTGGGTCCGCTCCACGACCCCCGCCGCGATCCCGACTTCGATCCCCGGCAGAACCCGCTGCGCGACCCGCGTGTCGTGCCCGGGCTCAGCGAGCCCGCGCCCACTCCGACGCCCACGCCGGCGGCTGAACCCTCTCTCTAGTCGCCCGGGAGCGAGTATTCCACGTCGTCGTACATCCGGACCTCGGCCAGGAGCCCGGTGTCGGCCCGCTCATAGACAGCGGCCGCGGCCTGGAGGGGGCGCCGCGTGTGGCCCCAGGTCGTGAGCACAGACTCCAAGGCACATGACGCGCCCCCGTCGGCCATCGCGCAGTGCTCGAGGCCGAGCCCGCCGCCGTTCGAGAAAAGCAGGGTGAAGAACCGGCGCAGTTCGGCGGCGCCGCGGTGGACGGCTATTGTCCCGCCAGGCTCGCGCAGCCGGCCTTCGGGCGCGAACTGCTCGAGTATGCCGGGGAGGTCACCCCGGGCGAGGCAGTCGTGGTATCGGCCGACGACGTCGGGCAGAACGAGCGTAGCCAGGACAGGCATCATGGGCGCGCGCACGAGATGGAAACCGAGGAGGGGCCGCATGCTGTGGTAGATTCGGATCGAGTCCAGCCGAGCGTCCGGCGAGGTGTCGCTCGAGATCGCCACCGGCAGGGAAACGATGTCCCTGGACCGAACCAGGTGCAGGATGCACTCCTCGGTGGCGCCGCCGCCGGTGGCGGTGGTTGCGAGGTGCTCGACGGTCGCGTTCCGCTCTTGGAGCCTCTGGTGGCTGTTCTCGACGAACTGGTCAAAGCGTGATTCCTCGACCCAGCCCAGGTAGGGATCGTTGACCCGCGGGGGGCCTCGGAAGAGGTCCCGCAGCCCCCGCTCGTCACCCTCGATCAGAAGAGGAATGTAGCGGGCGACGGGATGTGGCGTCACCGGCGCGGCATCTAGATGCCGGCCGCCCCAGGTCGCACGACCGCCCCAGGTCGCGCGGCAGCGAACGTGGCCGGGCCAGCCTGGGCCGCTTCGTGTGCCTTGAGATAGGCGTTGGGGTCGTGACGAAGGGACCCCTCGGGGAGGGCGTCCCACCAGTGGCCGAGATCCTTCCGCACCCGCTCCGTGTAGAACGTGGGCAGGACCTCGCTCTCGCCCTCGAAGAAGCACCGCACCGACGTGTCGTGGTCGAGGAGCCGGCGGACGGTGGTGTCGTGGCGGATGCGGCCGAAGCCCTCCTCCGACACGGCACGCACGAAGTTCATCAAGCCTGGGGTGGTTACGCGGTTGGCGCGTATCCGCCTCCCGATGGCGCCCCAGGAGAATGAATGGCGCCGCAGGCCGATGATGTTGTCGTAGAGTGCGGGCCAGGTGTAGTTCTTGGGCCGGACGTTGGTAGCCTGGTTGTTGTCGAGGAAGTGGAAGGGAGTGGGCAGCACGCGGCCGTCGCGCTGCAGCTCGAGGTTGAGAGGAGCCGCTTGGCCAAAGGCGGAGAGCAGCGAGTAGGCGGGGAAGACCCCCGGGGTCATGTCGACGAACAGCTTGCTCAGCTCGAAGGGCTCTTCGCCCACGTCGTCGTCGAGGCCGAGCACGAAGTTTGCCTGGACGTAGGGCACATAGCGCAGGATGGTGTTCACGTGGTCGGAAACCTGCCGGACTTTTTCCAGGCCCGTGCTGCTACCGGTCTTGGCCTTGCCGCCCAGAGAGTACCAGGACTCGATCCCGGGAAGGATCGCCTTGAACCCGTTGCGCTTCAACCGCTGGAGGTGCGGCTCCGAGAGGAGCGACAGGCTGCTCTCGGCCAGGAAGTCGATGCGATCGGGGGGGACGGCGGCCTCGATGGTGGTCATGATCTCGTCGAAGCGCACGCCGAAGTTGGGATCATGCCAGCCAACCATCGGACGCTTGACCTGAGAGAGCAGGAAGCGCAGGTCGTCGCGGATCTGGCAGGTGTCCAGGGGCTGGTAGTCGACGGCGGCGTCGATGCAGAAGCTGCAGGTATAAGGGCAGCCGAGGCTCCCGATCATGGGGATGATCTTGATGACAGAGGCCTTGGCGATGGTGGCCTCGATGAACTTCCATCGTTCCCTGACTCCGGGGAGCTGGGCGGGTTGGCGCTTTGCGGAAAGCCTCAGTCCGGTGGGCCGGTGGGGGGCGCAGTCCTTCAGCACTTCATCGATGATCGCCCGGTCGGTGAACCCGAGAACGTAGTCGAAGTAACGAGCGGCGTCGTCCGGGTAGCACCGCGCGTGCGAGCCCCCGAGCGCCGTCGCCGTGCCGCGCTTTCGGTAGATGTTGGCCAGGGCGTAGGCGAGGTGGGCGGTCTGGGTGTAGGAGGCGATGAACACGAGATCGGTGTCGTCGGGCAGCTCGCGGGTGAGGTCCTCCCGTCCGGTGTAGCAGACGAGGGTGACGTCGTGACCGGCCTGTTCGCACCAGACCCCGATCACCTGGGGCATGATGCTCGCAAAGTTGGGCTGCATGGCCCGGGCCCAGAGGGAGTTGCAGGGACCCTTCTCGAGCAAGTCGACGATCGCGACTCGGAGACGGCGCATCAAGCCTCCTTCCGCTGCTCTGCACACACCGTGGTCGCCGTTTGGGGATTGCCGGCACCACAATGGCGAACGCGAGGGCCATCGGCGATGGCCCGCGGCGTGGTCTCGACGCGGGGGACGTTCAGCTTCAGGGGGTGAGACCGCGCCTTACCAACGAACCCCGTCGCAGCGACGACGAACAAGCCGGCCAGCGCAGCAGTCCAGATGATGCCCGACCACGGCGCTCCGCCCGGGACGACAAAAAGGGGCCAAAGGAGCACGACGACAGTGGCCCATGCCAAGACATGCGTCCGGCGATCCAACAGCACGTCCTTCATGTTTGGCTCCCTTCCCCGCGCGAAACCTCGTTGCTTAGCGAGGAGCTGTCCAGAGTGGCGGGGAAGGGGGGACAGCGGCTCAGGAAAGCGGTTAATCGGTCCGTACTGTACGCGCTTTCCCGCGCGAAAACAAGGGTTTCCGAGAAAAGAAGGGCTCGGAGGCGCTGAACGTGAGGGAGCTCACGTTCCTGGAGTCAAACGACAAAAAGCCCGGGCCTTTGGGCCCGGGCTTCAGATGGTTCGTTTCGCGGAGTCTAGCGGCTGATTGTCACGTTCGCGGCCCGGGGCCCTTTGGGGCTATCCTGGACCTCAAACTGGACTTTGTCACCCTCGTTGAGGGTGCGAAAGCCCTCGGCCTTGATCTCGGAGTGATGGACGAAAACGTCGGGACCACCCTCGCGAGACAGAAAACCGAAACCCTTTGACTCGTTGAACCACTTGACTGTACCTTCGATCATGAACGTGCAGGCCTCCTTGGCCTTTGCTTAGTAGCGACGTCGCCTGCGCGTTCAAAAAACAAAAGCCGCCCACCGCGGGCGGCTCCATCCCAAACGCCAGAGCAACGACCGACTAGCAACGGCAGTATAGCAGGTCAGCCTCTCGATAGCAAAAGGGGTTCGGACTCCCTCCCCTCAAAATGGGTGTGCCTTGCTACGTCCGCGCCCGGTGGGGTCGGAGCGGCGTCCTCGAAGTGCCGTTCACGCTTCCCCGCTCCAGTGGCGGGGATAGGGGTTGGGCCCACAAGGTTTACGGGGCGGGGGCCAGTCGCGTAAACTCGACCCGAGGCTGCGGCCGGGCCGTCCGGTCGAGAGCGGCCGATCCATTCAGCCGCGAGGAGGCAAGCCCGCGGTGTAATAGAGAGGCAATCCCTATGAGACGCGCCCTCGTCGCTCTGTCGCTGCTGACCCTTCCCGTCGTTGCGACGGCTGCTCAGCCTCCACGCAAGTCGCAGCCAGGCGAGCGACGGCCGTCCAAAGCGGCGCCTCGCCGGGGCCCCGATGTCTTCGGCGGCTTCTCCTACACGCACGCCGGCCAGGCCAACCTCAAGGGGTGGCACGTCTCGGGGGCGATCCCGTTCGGCGGCGGACTCCTCGGGGGCTCCGTCCGGATCGCGGCCGACTTGAGCGGACACTACGGCTCCTTCGCGGGCGCCGATCTCAGCCAGCTCACGTTTCTTGCCGGGCCGCGCCTCGCATGGACCCGCGGTCGGCTGAGCCCCTTTGGGCAGGTTCTGGTGGGCGGTGCGCGGACGGGGACGAGCATAACGACACCTCCGCTGAGCGGCAGCAGCACGTCGTGGGGCGGCGCGCTCGGAGCGGGGACCGACTACGGGTTCACCCGGCGCTGGGCAGCCCGCGCCCAGGCCGACCTGCTCCTTCTTCACGGACAAGGCGTGTGGGATACCAACCCCCGGCTGTCACTGGGAGCCGTCTACCGCTTCGGCCACTGAGGTGATCGCGGAGGGACCGCGCCTGCGGCCCCTGGCGGCCCGGGCTTTCTCACCCGCGGAAGCCGCTTCGCTCGTCTGCTCCGGGTGGCCTTCGGGGCGGTCATGGCCCGGGAGGTCATCCGCTACTTTCGCAACGCCCTTCCGAGCATCCAGACCGAGCCCTAGAGCGCGTCGCGGTACTTCTCGAGGGCCACGCGCACGAGTTGACTGCGCGTGCGCACACCGGCTTTCTTGAAGAGCTGCTGAAGAGTGCCCTTCACGGCGGTCTCGGAGACCTCCAGCCGGTCCGCGATTTCCTTGTTGGTGAGCCCGTCGAGCACGAAAGAGATCACCTGGCGCTCGCGGGAGGTCAGCTCTTTGGGCCCGGGGTGGCTCGATTCCCCGGCCATCTTCTGCACGGCCTGGTCGAGAAGGTCTTGCTCGAAGCACACCTTTCCGGCCGCTACGGCGCGGATGCTCTGGCAAAGCGATGCCGGAGGCTCGTGTTTGAGGAAGATGCCAGCCACGCCGCCACGTATCAGCTGGGACGCCTCTCGGGGCGTGACCCCCGCGGTGACCACCAAAATCTTGCCCGAGAAGCCGTTGGCGCGGAGTTGACGCAGAAGATCCGCCCCGTTCTCCTGTCCGAGGTCGTAGTCGAGGAGGAGCACATCCACCGGGGTTCGGGTCAGCAGGCGGAGGCACTCCGCAGAGCCGGCGCAATCGCCGACCACGGCGAAGTCCGGATCCGAGGCGAGCAGGCGCGCCACGCTCTCCCTGAAGAGCGTGTGGTCATCCACGAGCAGGATGCGAATCGGCGTCGACGGCGTCATTAGAGGTTGTCTCCTCCTCCGTCCTCATTGCGTCCAGGGTCACCACGAAACAACACCCGCGCTCGCTCGGTTCGTGGGCCAGGTCACCGCCGAAGCTGCGGAGGATGCTCCGCGAGACGTAGAGTCCGAGGCCGGTGCCGCCCGGCGTCCGCTGGAACGGACGGAAGAGCCTCGCCGGGGAGCTGAGGCCGGGACCGCTGTCGGCGAAGCGGACCCGCACCGGCCCACCCCCGGAGAGGGCGGAGACAGAGAGTACCTTCTCAACCGAACTCTCCATGGCGCGCTGGCTGTTGCGGGCCAGGTTCAGGAAGGCCTGGAGGAGTCCATAGCGGTCCGCCCAAACCATGGGAAGGCTGGGAGGGGTCTCCCAGCGAATTTGCATCCCGGCGTCGTGGTATCCGGGCTCGATGAGGACCCGAAGCTCGTCGAGCACAGCGGTCAGGTCTACCGCGCTCACGTCGGAGTCGGACGACTTCAGCTCCAATGAGGAGATCCGCTCGAGGCCCTCGATCACGGTGCCGAGGGCCTCGAAGTCCTGGTTGCCCTGGAGGGAGTCGACCCGAGCCAGGTTCTTGTGCACCGCCAACGCCGCGCCGCAAAGATTTCGGACCTCGTGGGAAACGGCACTCATGAGGATGCGGGCGTTCTTCAGCAGGTGGTGGAGGCTGAGTTCCTCGCGGCTGCGCAGGTCCTCGGACAAGTCGACCACGATCGCGGCCAAGCAAGGGCCGCCCGTGGTCTGGTAGGTCGAGAACCAGACGGCAGCAAGAAAGACCTCGCCGTTGGCGCGCGTGCCCTTGCATTGCAGGCTCGCGCGGTAGGTGCGCGAGGCGGGCGAGGCCACGACCCGAGCGAGCGAGGGAAGGTAGGCCAGGACCGACTGCCCGCCCAGCGGCTCCCCGTCTGGTGCGAAGAGCTGCTGGGCGGCCGCATTGGCGACGAGAATGTGACCCTCGCCGTCGACGGTTAGGATGGCCGCGGGACTGGTCTCGACCAGGATGCGCAGCTGCTGCTCGGCCTGCTCCCTCAGGTTGACCTGTTGCTCTACCTCATCTAAGTGCTGCTGGGTGATCCGGCGGTTGCGCAGAAGCTCGGCGATGAACATTCCCGTGCCGAGGAAGCCCGCCGAGGAGAGGACGAGGCGGGTCAGGGCATCGCTGGGGGGCAGGTTGCTGAAGCTCTCCTGAAGGACGGCACAGACGAGGGCCAGGACCGTGGTCTGCCAGCGCTTGAGATAACCGGCGGCCAGCATGATCGGGAAGAGGTAGAGAAAACCGATGGAAAGGTAGGGCTGGGTATACCAGTCCGCGAAGGCAATCGCGGCCAGGAGCAGGACGGCAATGGTGAGGGCGGCCAGGCGCTTGTCCGCCGAATAGACGCGGGCTATGTCCACGGACCAATGATCGCACGTCCCCGAACACCTTGATTTCCGACGCCACCGGGCTCGGCCAGGCTGACCGAAAGATAGGAGGTTTGCCCGAAAGATAGGGTTCCGGAAATGCACCGCACTGCGTACATTCAAGAGTTGCTACCTTCGGGGCCTTGGTTGACATGATTTGCTCTCTACGGCCAGCCTCCTCCAGCTTCGGCCTTTCGATGGTCGCGGGGCGGGCCTTTGTGCGCCACGCAAAACTGCTCGGCCGCCGTACCGGCCGGGCCTCCCTCTGTTGATGAGCGATACCGCTCTCCACCCCTTTTTGGTCGCTCGCGACCGTCCCGCGGGCGGTTATGAGACGGAAAGAGCTTGGGTGAAATCGTGAGACTGCTGGTCGAGAAGCTCTTGGGGCTGGCAAAAGCAAAGGCCGGGGCGAAGAAGAGCAAAGATCCTTGGTTGCGACTCAAGAGAATGAAAGGCCGCCGCCTTAACCTAAGAGAGACGCGTGTGGGTCCAGGACCACAGGTCTCCGGCGAAGAGCCGACGGACCGCACGGATTTCGCACCCACGCCTAGGTAAGACTCTGCTAGGCACCTTCCGTGCTCAGAGGCGCGCTTTGGATCTGTCGGCAAACCCGGAGGTCGCAATGGCCCATGACCGAACACCCCTCTATGGAGTCTGCCTGGCTCTGCTGGCTTCCCAGCTGCTGGTCTCCGCAAACAGCTGGGCGGGTCCGAGAGAAGGGCCCGCGGCCAGCCCCCGCGAGTCGAGCGTGCCGTCGGCGGTGACGCTGCCCGCGAAGCTGACCCTCGGCGAAGCGCTGCGGATCTTCCGGAGCCAGGGGCTTGATCTTCTCATCGCGGACGCCGCCGTGGAGAGCGCCCAGGGGGACGAGCGGATCGCTTCCGCCATCTACAACCCCTCCGTGAGCCTGGGGAAAGGCAAGAGCACGACGTACGACCCGACCCAATGCGCAATCCCCGGATGCTCGGACATCTACTACCAGGCGAGCGTATCGGAGCAAGGGGCGATCTTCGACTTTCTGACGGGCAAGCGTCACCTGCGGGTGCGCGTAGCCAAAGCCGCCCTGGAGGCGGCGAAGCTCTCGCGGGTTGACGCCGAGCGGACCCTATCCTTCACCGTTAAGCAGCAATACCTGGCCACGGCCTTGGCCAAGGCGTCCCTGGAATTCGCGGGCCAGAGCCAGCAGTCCTCGGACGAAACGCTACGGCTGGTGGGGGTCCGGTACCGGGTGGGTGCGGTGTCCGAGGCGGACGTGGCCCGAGCCGAAAGCGCGAAGCTGGAGGCGGACCAAGCCAACGACCAGGCCCAGCAGGCCCTAAGACAGGCGAAGGTGACCCTGGCTTTCCTTCTGGGTGTGAGGGGGACGCCCCAGGAGTTCGACGTGGGGGACGAGTTTCTGAACGCGCGTGTGCCG
>DATMQU010000781.1:0-5586 GCA_035566715.1 Vicinamibacteria bacterium | reverse complement strand
CAGGACTCGCCCCTCGCGATGCCGATTTCGCTCAGGATGATCACGCGGGACGGCGTGCGATCGAAACGCAGCCGGATCGTCCCGATCCTCGAGGGATCGAAGCCCTTCGACTGCTCGGCGAATGCCGAGAGGGGAAGCTCGAAGGTCTGGAAGGCAGGCTCGGAGTCCTTCTTGTACTGCCAACTATCCATCCGGGCGAGCTTCGTGAAACGGACCTTGAAAGGTGGCGGGAGGGTTCCGAAACGGCTGAGGGGCAGGCTCGAGGTGACCCCATCGACGGTCTGCATTTCGATCGTGAAGTCGGTGGCTTCCTCTGTTGCGCCCTTCGTGTCTTTCTCCTTGGTCTTGTCCGCTTTCTCCATATCCTCCGGCTTCTGGCCCGGGGGGGGCGCCTTCTCGTCCGTCACCGCGAGCGACATCGAGAGGATCGAGTTCGGCCCGAGCGTCCCCGGAGGCGCTCCTCCCTCCGGCAGCGAGATCGAATAGACGGGGAGGGCCGGCGGTGCCCCGTCCTTCTGCGGGGAGCGGTTCCATCCGAGAAAGACGCCGTTGTAGTCACGATCGCCCTGGCGATAGGGAATCTTGCCCTCGCGCCAGACGGACAGATTCTCGGCCGCAATCCGCCCCCCCGGAACCGTGGTGGTCGTCGGATCCGGGTCCTCACTGAAGTTGCTGATGACCCTGTAGGTGGCGTCCTGATAACGGCTCATGTACAGGGTCGGGGGCAGCCAGGATCGGATGCGGCGATAGTCGCGGAAGAGGGGTCTGTATTCAAGGCGGCCGTGCAGGGTGGCCTCCAGAAACGAGGAGATGTAGACCTTGGCGATGCGCCGTTGATCCTCTCCGCTCAGGAGGGGTTTCAAGTTCAGGAAGTGGCTCATGGGCTGGCCGACATCGCTTCTGCCCCAGCCGGTGTTGAACTGGCCGTGGTTGGCGCGGTACACGTAGACCTCCGCCTTGAACCACGGGCCCATTCCCGCGTAACGCACGTGATCCCACTGCCGGCTCCCCAGGAAGGACGAGACGTCGGCGTCGTTCGCGCCCTGCAGAGTCAGATAGCTCACGTCTTCGATGTACCGCCATTGCCCCGCGGGCTTGTACTGGCCGTCGGCGGGGGCGATGGCGACGATCGACTTGATGGGATAGCCGTAACTGAACTTGATGTTGGCGTCGTCCGGATAGCACGGCAGCCGATTGAAGAGCGCCGCCGTCGCCGCCGCCTCCCCGCCCCGCGAGTGCCCCATCAGGGCCACGTTGTCCACCTCCACCTTCTTGTAGAAGGGGTTCCCCGGCGTTGCGTTCCAGGTTCGCCAGAGCTTGAGATGCTCGAGCAGCATCCAGCCGCGCACGGCCTGCTGCTTGGGCGGCTCGTGAAACAGACCGCCGTTCAGGAAGTTCTCGTCGAGGGAGGCGAGGATGAAGCCACGGCTTGCCAACAGCTCCCCCAGGTATTCGTATCCGGGGTCGGAGAAATCGGACATCATATGATTCCCATGAACGATTAGGGCCAGGGGGAACGGACCGTCGCCGTCGGGATACCAAACGCGTCCGTTCAGGGGAAGCTTGTCCATGCCAAAACCCCAGTACGCCTTCCGGAGCTTGGCCTTCCAGCCCTTGAAGTCCTTGAAGAACAAGGAAGCATCCACGGTTTGGGTCTTGATTGCGGCCGAATTGCCGTATTCAGGCCGCCGGATATCCGTCCCGCTACCGTAGACAAGCGAGTTGATCTTGTAGGGTCCCCGGTCGGCCGGGTTCGGAGCCGAGAGGGGGGCGGGAGAGGGATAGGTCGCATCCTGGAGCTGCAGGACGCCCTTTTCCGTCCCCTCGCCCATGAAGAAGTAAAGAAGAGCGCCATTGGCCGCGATCGCGGCCACGAACAGCGTGGTCGTGAAGACCCTCTTGCTGCGCGGAGCCGCCTGGAAATGGCCGTGGAGGAAGGTCGCGATCGTAGCGCCCAGAACTCCCTCCACGAGGAGGACGGACGCTCCCAGCGCGAGTCCGAGCTCAAGGGGCCACTGAATCACTATGAAAAGACACGTGCCGACCACAATTCCGGTGGCGAGCCGGGGCAGCTTTCGAAATAGGCTCAGCAGCAGGGCCACGCTGAGCGCTCCCAGCGAAACGACGAGAGCCCCAACGGCAAAGGCGAAAACCAGATCGATCCAGAGGCCGAACCCCGAGTGCAGGTAGTAGCCTCCGATCATGGCGGCCACCGCCGCGGTTATCTGCGCCGCCCAAATGACGCCGCTCCGCGCCTCCGGGCCGGGGCGGATCGTCGACCACGCTTGGGTCCACCAGCGCCGCAGCTGGCCCCACCGATCCTTGAGACGGAGCCTCCGCGGAGGATGGCTCTCCTGGTTGACCGGGGCAGGCGGGACGAGATCAGTGGTTGAAGACACAGCAACCCCCTAGGAAAAGCGATCACTCATTGGGATCTCAACGTCGATAGTCGGCGTCCTCCGCGGCTCTCTTCCTTAGCAAGCTTCTGGGAACGAGTCTCTCGGGGCACGGCCCAGTCTGGCGCTCCTTTAGACGCTCCCATTGCCGTGGGCGTTTGCACGCTCGTCGCGCGGGGGCCGCCCAGAGAGATTTTGAACCCAACCGGCTCGCAACGTGGTCACGGGGCCTCGCCGAGGGGACCCGCGGGGAGGGCCCCCCGGGCCACCAAGACAAACGCGATCAGGTAAAGGCCGGCGCCCACGAGCAGGGTCCGGTCGAATCCCCACACCATGGCCAAGGCCACCGCCGCCGACGAACCCAGGACGGAGGCGGCGCCGTTGACGCCCCAAGCCCAGGGAACGAGGCCGGGGGCCCCCCCCGCGAGCAGCCGGAGGCCGGCCGGCATGGGCACGCCAAGCAGCAGGCCCAGCGGGGCCAGAAGCGACACGGTGAGGGCCACTCTCCAGGCGGCACCGAGGTGGACGAGCCCGTAGAAGACGGGCCCGAGGACGAGCACGTAGGCCACGACCAGGACGGCCACCGCGGGCAGGAGCCGCCCGAGCAAAGAGGGGAGGCGCTCGGGTGCGATGCGCGCGGAGAGCGCGCTGCCCAGGCCGCCGAACACGAGGACAGAGAAAAGGACCACGGTCAAGGCGTAGGCGGGGTGCCCGAGGAAGAGGACGCACTTCTGCACCATCACCAGCTCGATGACGATGAAGCCCATGCCCAGGCAGGCAAAGTAAAGGAGCGCGCCCGCCCGCCCCGGCTGGTCCTCCACCCGGGCCCGCACGAGCACGAGCGGCCCGAGGAGGAAGAGGGCCACCAGGACCGCGCTGATCCCCACCAGGGTGACGAGCACGACGGTGCCCAGGTTGGTCTTGCGCCACTCCCCCCGGGCCCAGCGGGGGTTCAGGAGACGCCCCGGCCGCACGGACTGGAAGAAGAACGGGCGGTCGTCGCGCGGGGGGGAGACGTCGCTCGGGAAGGCGGCCCAGACCCCCTGAGGGTCGCGGGCTTCGATGAGGAGGGAGATGGGGCCGCGGGGACGTGTGCGCGGTGTGTAGAGGACCTCGAAGCCGACCCTCTCCGCGAAGGCCTCCGCCCGCTCGATCTCCGCGTCCGTGAAGGGAGTCTTCTTGAGGAGGAAGGTGGCGGTGGCGAGCGGCTGGCCCTCCTCGGGCAGGCCCCGGACAAGCATCAGGTGGCCCGCGGCATCGGCAACCCCGGACTCCGTAAGGGCTGCGCGCGCGAGGGAGACCAGCCGCAAGAGCTGGTCGGGCGGGTTCTGGTACCAGCGCGTCATGCTCAGCATGCCGCCGGGGCCGAGCCGGGTCAGGTAGTCCCGGAAGGCCTCCTCCGTATAGAGGTTGTTCTCGGCGAGGGCGAAGGCGCCCGCGGCGGTGGCCGCCCACGTGTCGACCATGGTCGCGAGGATCAGGTCGTATTCCTCGTGCGAGCGCCGGATGAAGCTCCTCGCCTCGTCCACCACCAGCCTCACCCCCGGCTGCTCGTAGAGTCGGCCCGAGAAGCTCCGGAACGGCTCCGTCGACATCACGTCGCGCGCCACCAGGGGGTTCACCTCCACGGCCGTAACCTCCCGCGCGCCGAAGAGGCGGGCGATGATCACGTCCACGCCCCCTCCCGGTCCGATCACCAACACCTTGTCCCGCCCTCCCAGGTGGTAGGCGAGGGAGTCGATTCGGTTCCCCTGCCGGGCATGACGCTGGCTGTCGGCGGCGTCGCGGTACACGAGGGTCCCCGCGTCGGCGTCGATGAGGATCAGGCGGCGGTCGCCATCGCCGCTGGCCGCCACCGTGACCCGGGAGAAGGAGTTCCATTTCGAGAAGAGGAGGCCGGCCTCGGGGAGGCCCTTGGCTTCCCGGAGTCGGATCCAGTTGTAGGCATGGTTCCCCACCAGGAGGGCCAGGGTCCCGGCCGCCACCACCGCCACCGCGATGCGGGCCCCGAAACCCGCGTCCGGGCCCGCGAACACGACGCCGGCCAGGCCGGCGAAAACCGCCACCAACAGCACCGCATCCACCGCCCCCAGCACTTCGAGCGCGGGCACGAGCAGCAGGCACCCGGCGGCGGCGCCCGCCAGGTCATAGGCGTACAGCCGGCTCGCTTCGCGTGCCCACACGGTGAGGGCGAGCGTGATCGTGCAACCCGAGAAGAAGAAGGCGAGAGCGGCCGCCCCGTAGACCGCGGCCAGGGGCGGGACCGTCTGTGGGCCCGGGCTGGCGGGCGGGATGGGGTTGGCCAGGATAACGAGCAGCGCGGCCACCGTCGCGGCCGCGAAGAGCGCCGCGAACAAGGCGAGGGCTCGGCTGGGGACGGGGGGCCGGAACCGCATCGCGTAGAGCGCAACCCCGCTCGCCCCGGAGCCAAACAGGGCCAGGGACACCGCCAAGAAGGCGAAGTGGTAGAACATGGTGGCCGAGAAGAGGCGGGTGAGGGTCAGCTCGAGCAGGAGCGTGGCGAGGCTGGTGAGGGTCACCCCGGCCAAGGCCCGACGCGAACTCAAGGGGGCCCCAGAGAGGCTCGCATGCGATCCGGTTTCGCCTCTAGGTGCTGATGATGGTCACGGTGCTGGAGTTGTAGCCCGCCGGGATGTCCATCGTGAATCGTTCGCCACAATTGGGGCAGTAGAGTACGACGAGCACCGCGTCTTCGCTTCCATTGGGGTCCGCGATCACGAGGAACGCGGCCTTGCACTTCCGACAATTGTCCGACTTCTGCATCTGCGACTCCTCCTGCGGGCGCTGTCAGAAACAAAGGTGCCTAGAGCCCCCGCCGGGTCCACCCCCTCCGGGGGTTCCTCAGGGAGGCCTCCCAGAGGGCCCTAGCCTATCGCAATCATCGGGGACCGATGCGGGGCCCCTCCGTTTAGCGCGCCGGCGCCACCCAGTACCCTCGGCGGGCCTGGAGATCGCCCTTCTGGCCCCGCAGCTTGATTTCTATGCGGTGCCAGCCTTCGCGCTTCACCCCTTGCGGCTCGTAACGCAGGATGTAGCGGTGGCTCATGGATTCGGCGATCTCGGCGAAGGCGCGCCGCAGCCGTTCGGGAGAGTCAGCCCACCAGAGGCGCCCGCCGGTGGCTTCGGCGATCTCGCGCAGGGGCGGAAGGGCCCGGTTGGGCACCGTGAT
>DATMQU010000780.1:0-3304 GCA_035566715.1 Vicinamibacteria bacterium | reverse complement strand
GGGACGGGTGGGGCGGACTTTTGGCCGAGGAGCGAAGCCACGCGCTTCTCGAGCCGGCTCGCCTCCGGATCAATCTGCTCGACCTTCTTGAGGGCGGCCATCGCCGTGGCCACGTTCCCGTGGGCCAGCAGCTCCTCGGTGACCTCCATGAGGATGGGCACCGCCTCCTCGCCCTTCCCGGCCAGCACCAACACATCCGCCAGCTCCAGCCGCAGCCGTGGACCCGGGCTGCGCCCCTTGAACCGGCCCCTCAGGAAGGCGATGGCGCGGGCGTGCTCCTTGCGGGCGATCAGGTCGCTGACGACGGTCCGGGGGTCCTTGGGGGCGCGCGATTTGCGCTTCATTCTCGATCCGGTCGCTGAAGCTACGCCCCGTCCGGAGTGGGGTCAAGTCAGGGAGCGGCGCGAAAGGCGCCGGACCCGATCAGGAGAGCGAGCCCAGCTCCTTGTCCAGCGCGGCCAGCGCTCGCTTGAGCATCTCGCGATGCCCCTCCGCCCGGGCCGCGCTCATCTGGCGGAGCACGTCCGCGCGCGAGAGCTCCAGCCGCCGACGCTTCAGGGCGCGGGCGGGATCGCCGAGGTCGCGCTGCGAGGCGGACCCGACCCCTTGGGCCGCTTCCTGCTGATCCGCAACCGACTTGCTTTCGAACCCTCGTGCCATGCCGTCACCCCATCCGCCGGGAACGGAAGCGCCACGCGGCCGCGAGGAGCGGGCTGAGCACGACCGCCTCCCAGGCCGCGGCCAAGGCATTATGCCGGACGGTCGCCCACTCCAGTGTACGCCCGATGTCCAGGAAGATGGGCCAGGGGACCTTGAAATAGCCTTGGGAGAGCGGCCAAAGGGCCATGATGCCGATGGGCGGATTGGTGTCCACGTTCAGGTAGTCGAGCAGCACATGGCTCGACCAGGCCGCCCCCACGGCCACGGCGAGTGCGACCGGCCGGACCCAGCCCAGGAGCCGGAAGACCAGGGCGGCGGACGCGGCGGCCAGGAGGGCGAAGCCAAGGCTGTGGGTCTCGTTGTCGTGGTGGTTGCGGCCGTCGACGAACTGAAAGAGCAGGTCCACGTCGGGGATCAAGGCGGCGCCCAACGTCACCCCCAGCCGCCAGCGATCCGTGAGCTCGTGCTGGTCCCGGGAGGCCAGGATATGGACGATGAGACCAGCGAGACCGTGGCCAACCGGAGAAGGCATGAGTCAGCGGAGGGCGCGGGGAGTAGGGCTCCGAAGGGCCTGGCTCCCGAGTTCGACGACGGTTCTAGAGCCGTCGCTCGAAAATCTTGAAGTCGCTCTTCTCCGCCTCCACGATGTCGTCGAGGAGAGCGTAGATCGCGGCGATCTTGCGGTCCTTGTGGAACTTGTCGTCAAAGGCGGTGAACTCCGCCTCGTCCTTGAACCGGAAGACCTCCATGAGGTAGTTCGGGCGGCTCCGGTCTTCGTAGATCGTGCAGTCCATGCCCCCGATCGAGACCAGGAGCGGCTTCAACTCACGCATCAGGTCGAAGAACTCGCCCCGCCGGCCCTCGCGGATCGAGTACGTGATGGCCAGCAGCACGCCCGCCTCGCTGAAGTCGGGAACCGCCAGGGGTACGCGGGCGCCGACTGCCGCTCCCGGACGGCGGATGTCCCGGGCGGGCGGCATGGAGCGGGCGGGAGCGACGAGGACGGGTCGCGGAGGAGCGACGTGCCGCAGGGGCATCGGCGACGGAACCGGATGCGTGCGGCGCTTCCCTGGCATCACCAGGGCCGGAGCAGTGGCGTGGGTGCTGCGCGCCGGAGCGGCGGCTCGCGCACGGCTGACGGGGGCCTTGGCCTTCAAGTGCTTGGCGGACACAGTCGTGGTCTTCCTCCGGTGAGACGAGCGTTTTTTGTGAGTCCCGGATGCGGCAGGCTTGCGGGACACCGGCCGGATGGATCGATGTGCCTTGCGTTTTGCGCGTCCTGACTTCAAGTCCTTGCCCTCATCTTCGGCCCGCCACTCTTGAGCAGGATGCTCAGGAGCTTCTTGGGGGCCCGCTTAACCTAGGAATTGTACCAGACCCAGGCACGCTTCCAATTCTTTTTTTTCGCCCCCTCCCTATCCGTGTCCGGTGAGACACGTACCATAAGGCTCTGAATATTAACGAGTTACATTCACAAGAAGAGAGCAATTTTGGGCCTTCGGTGAGTTTAGGTGGTTCTGCCTACCTCGGGGGTGGGGCCCGGTAGCGGCTGAGAGGGCGTTTTTCCCGTCCCGCGGGTGCACTCCGGTCCGCCTATCAGGACTTCGACCCGCTGCCGGCTTTGGCAGGTCCCGCCACTTCTTGGAAACCGGAGCTGCAAGGAGCGGGCACAAGACGTGCTTCGCTTCGTTTGGGGACGAGCTAGGCCGCGGCGTTCCCGAAGAGGTGCGGGTCCGAGGCGATACCAACAGGCGAGAAAAGCCGCTTGTTGAGCCCGCCAGCACGCCCCCTTCGGAGCACCCGATCGGGCGGCCACTGCTTGGGATCGACAGGACGAAAGATCCCCGGGCCGGGCCCTCGTCTCGCTTTCTGAATCCAAAGCTCGGCTCAGCATGCGTCCCCCACCTCGGAAGCGTGGCTGAGCGGGGGCCCAAGGGCTAAACCACGATTCTTCGGAATCGGCGTCCTCGATGTGCCGTTCGCGCTTCCCGCGGCGGCCGCAAAACGTCGGCGGGGGTCTCGACACTCCAGGTGCTTAACTTCCGGCCCTCCTGGCCGTAGCGCCCCTCATGTGGGCGAGTCAGGATGCGAGGGTACTGTGAACCGACGCCGAGTCAGGTCCGATAGCCTGGGCAGCCTCTGCTCGGTCGCAACCGGCTGCCGAGCGTCGCGCTAGGTCAAGCGCTCCAAGGGGGCTTCGAATCAAGAGGTCTCCAGGGGTTCGACGATGAGGATGCGCACTAACCCGTTTGCCTGTAGGGATTTGTCTATCCCCACCGAGCTCGCTTTCTAGAATCGTTCTGGATCGGAGATTTGGAGCCGCCGCTCGGACCTCCGCTGGCCACCCCCGTGGGTATGATTCTCGACCATGGGCCGGACTACCGGGCCGGCTCGCATGGTAAGAGCGGTGAGCATGAAGGAGAGGATCAATGGTTGAAGACAAGAGCGAGCGGGCGAAGGCGATCGAGTCCGCGCTGGCCCAGATCGACAAGCAGTTCGGCAAGGGCTCAATCATGCGCCTGGGAAGCCGCGAGAAGGTCGACGTCCCCGCTATCCCCACGGGCTCGCTCTGCCTCGACGCCGCCCTCGGCGTGGGCGGCATGCCCCGCGGGAGGGTGATCGAGATCTACGGTCCCGAGTCCTC
>DATMQU010000779.1:0-5099 GCA_035566715.1 Vicinamibacteria bacterium | reverse complement strand
TTCAACGAGTACGACAACTGGCAGGCTTCCGGGGTCTCCGGGGAGGGGGCGCGTTCGTTCTACTACCCGGCCCGCCCCCAGAAGTGCGCGGACTGCCACATGCCGCTCGTGCCCAGCCACGACCCCGCCGCCCGCGAGGGTCAGGTCCACTCCCACCGTTTTCCCGCCGCCAACACCGCCCTGCCCTTCGTCAACCGAGACCAAGAACAGCTCAGAGTCACCCAGGACTTCCTGCGCGACAAACAGATCAGCGTCGATGTCTTCGGTCTGGTGCCGGGGTCGGGGCCCGAGAAGGGGGAGGAGCGGAGCGTGGCCGGAGGGGAGCCGCGCCTGGCCAGCACGTTCGCGGTGGGGGAGGAGTCCCTGAACCAAGGCGCCCCCCAGGCGGTTCTGGCCCCGCCCGCCCCGGTCATCGCGCCCCTCGACAAGGTGGATCCCGCGCTTCGCCGCGGGGACTCCGCCCGCGTGGAGGTGGTGGTGCGCACCCGCAAGGTCGGCCACTTCTTCCCGGGGGGGACGGTGGATGTTTTCGACGTGTGGGTGGAGCTTGAGGCCGTGGACAGCAACGGGAAGACGATCTTCCACAGCGGCCGGGTGGAGGAGGGCGGGCCAGTGGAGCCGGGGGCGCACTTCTATCGCAGCCTGCTCCTGGACGAGCACGGCCACCCCATCAACAAGCGCAATGCCTGGATGGCGCGCTCGGTGGCCTACGTGCGCCTGATCCCGCCGGGGGCGGCCGACACCGTCCACTACCGGCTCCGGATTCCCGAGGACTGCGGGGACCGCATCACCCTGAAGGCCCGGGTGAACTACCGCAAGTTCTCCTGGTGGAACACCCAATGGTCCTTCGCGGGGGTGCGGGACCCCGCCCAGCCCCCCTTCTCCCTCACCCCCGGTCACGACGACGGACGCTGGCTCTTCACGGGCGACACCGCCCAGGTGTCCGGACAGATCAAGGCCATCCCCGACATCCCCATCACGGTGATGGCCTCCGCCGAGGCTTCCCTCCGGATCCTGCCCAAGAACGCGCCCCCCCCGGCCATGAAGCCCCTCCTCGACCGCTCGGTGCGCGAGCGGTGGAATGACTACGGCATCGGCCTGCTCCTGCAGGGGGACATCAAGGGCGCGGAAGCCGCCTTCCTCGGCGTTACGCAGATGGAGCCGGAGTACGCGGACGGCTGGGTGAACGTGGGGCGGGCGCGGTCGCAGGAGGGGAACCTGGCGGGGGCGGAGGAGGTCCTGCGAAAGGCTCTGGCCGTGGACCCCAACCTGGCCAAGACCCACTTCTTCCTCGGCACCGTCCTGAAGGCTCTCGGGCGCTACGACGAGGCCCTCGGCCACCTGCAGGCGGCGGGGGCGCAGTACCCCCGCGACCGGGTGGTGCGGAACCAGGCCGCGCGCGTGCTCTTTCTGGAGCGGCGGTACGGGGAGGCGATCGCCGAGCTGCAGAAGGTCCTCGCCATCGATCCCGAGGACCTGCAGGCCCACTACAACCTCATGCTGTGCTATCAGGGAATGGGAGACGCGACCATGGCCAAGAAGGAGGAGGCGCTCTACCAGCGCTTCAAGGCGGACGAGTCGGCCCAGTTCATCACGGGGCCCTATCGACAGCTCCATCCCGAGGACAACAACGAGCGCCAGCAGATTCACGAGCACGGCTCGGCCGCCTCGGGCCCCGCGCCGTCCTCCTATCCCCATCGCCCGCCTTCGCGCACCGCGGACGCGGCCGGGGGCGGCAAGTGAGGGCCACCCGGCGCCTCACCCTCGGCCTGGCCGTCCTTGCCGCCGCGCTCGCGCTCCGCGGCGGCCGCTCGTCGGCCCAGGCCCCCCCCCTGCAGTTCACGGACGTCACGGGGGCGGCCAAGATCACCTTCAAGCACAACAGCGGCGCCTTCGGCAAGAAGTACCTGCCCGAGACCATGGGCGCGGGCTGCCTCTTCTTCGACTACGACAACGACGGCTGGCCGGACATCTTTCTCGTGAACTCCAAGAACTGGCCGGGCCACCCCGGGCCCCCCTCCTATCCCGCCCTCTACCGGAACAACCATGACGGCACCTTCACCGACGTGACCAAGGCGGCCGGCCTCGCGGTCGAGATGTACGGCATGGGGGCGACCGCCGCCGACTACGACAACGACGGCTGGCCCGACCTCTACGTGACCGGCCTGGGCGGCAACCGCCTCTTCCGGAACCTCGGGAACGGCACCTTCACCGAGGTCACGGCCAAAGCGGGGGTGGCCAACGGCGGCTTCTCCACGAGCGCCATGTTCTTCGACTACGACCGGGACGGCTGGCTGGATCTCCTGGTCGCCAACTACGTAGACTGGTCGATCGAGAAGGACCTCTTCTGCACCCTCGACGGCAAGAGCAAGTCCTACTGCACCCCGGAGTCGTACAAGGGACAGAGCATGACCCTCTACCGCAACCGGGGAGACGGCACCTTCGAGGATGTCACCGCCAAGGCCGGGCTTCTGCAACCGTCGGCAAAGTCGCTGGGGCTGACGCTCCTCGACGTGGACGGTGACGGCTGGCCCGACGTGTTCGTGGCCAACGACACCCAGCCCAACAAGCTCTACCGGAACAACGGCAACGGCACCTTCACGGACGTGGGGGTGGCGGCGGGGGTGGCCTTCGGCGAGACCGGCGTGGCCCGCGCGGGGATGGGCGTGGATGCCGCCGACTATTCGGGCAGCGGCCGCCCCAGCCTGGTGATCGGCAACTTCTCCAACGAGATGATGGGTCTCTACCACAACGAGGGGAACGGGCTCTTCATCGACGAGGCCCCCACCTCCACCGTGGGACGGGCCTCCCTCCTGACCCTGACCTTTGGCACCTTCTTCTTCGACTACGACCTGGACGGGAGGCTCGATATCTTCTCCGCCAACGGCCATGTAGCCGACGACATCAACGTGGTCCAGCCCAAGGTCACCTACGCCCAGCCCCCCCACCTCTTCCGCAACCTGGGCGAGCGACGCTTCGAGGAGGTGGCGCCGAAGCTGGGCCCGGCCCTGGCCCGGCCCATCGTGGGCCGCGGGGCCGCCTACGCCGACATCGACCGCGACGGCGATCTGGACCTGCTGATCTCCACCAACAACGGCCCCGCCTACCTGCTCCGCAATGACGGGGGCAGCCGGAACAACTTCTTGCGGGTGAGGACGGTGGGGACCAAGTCCAACCGGGATGGCATCGGGGCCAAGGTGACCATCACCCTTGCCAACGGCGCTCACCCCTGGCGGCTCGTGCACACGGGCTCCAGCTACTGCTCCCAAAGCGAGCTCACCCTCACCTTCGGCCTCGGCGACCTGGCCAAGGCGGACAATGTTGAGGTGGTCTGGCCGAGCGGCCAGGTGGATCGACTGGGGCCCGTGGCCGCCAACCAGACGGTTATCGCGCAGGAAGGCAAGGGGCTCGTGTCCGTCTCGCCCCTGTCCGGGAAGCGTCCATCCCCCAAGCCTTGAGCCCCTGGCCGTTCTCCCCGAAAATCAGGCCATGACCGCCAAGCGATGGACACTGCTGCTTCTGGCCTCGGCCGCGCTCCTCCTCCCCCTGGACGCGGCCGATCCCACGCCCCCCCCCGACCGGGAGGCCGCTTACCGCGCCAACAACCTGGGCGTGGCCCTCCTCGAGCAGTTCCGCCCGGCGGAGGCGGCCGCGGCCTTCCGGCGCGCCCTCGCCCTCGATACCAAGCTTGGCCTGGCCCGAATCAACCTGGCCATCGCCCTCTTCTACGTCCCCGATCTGCCGGGGGCGCGGGCGGCGGCGGAGGAAGCGGCGGCCGCCCAGCCGGCCGCCCTCCAGCCCCCCTACATCCTGGGCCTGATCGCGCGCATGGAGAACCGCGCGGACGACGCGGTGGGGAGCCTCCGGGGCGTCCTGGCCGCGGATCCCCAGGACGTGGGCGCCAACCTGACCTTGGGCCAGGTCTACCTGCAGCAGCGGCGGTACGACGAAGCCATCGCCTGCTTTAGGGCCGCCACCGCGGTCGAGCCCTACAACGCGAGCGCCCAGTACAACCTGGGCGTGGCCCTGACCCGGGCGGGCCGCCGCGAGGAGGGCGCCCGCGCCACCGCCCGCTTCCAAGAGTTGCGCGAGAATCCCGCCCACACGTCGTTCGGCCAGGCGTACCTCGAGCAGGGGCGTTACGCGGAGGCCCTCGCGTCCACCGGCGCCGAAGCCGACCTCGTGGACGCGCGGCCGCCGGAGGTGGCGTTTGTCGAGGCCAGCGCGGGAGGGCTGCCCGCCTTTGCCGCCGGCGCCCCGCCCGCCCTGGCCCTGGGCCGGAAGGTCCGCGGGAAGGACGTGCTGGCGGCGGCGGGCGCGGGAACGCGGGCCGCGATCACCCTCTTCGACTACGACGGCGACGGGGCCCTGGATCTGGTCGTGGCCGGGCCCTCCGGGCTGCGCCTCTTGCACAACGAGGGGGGCCGCTTCCGGGACGTGACCGCCTCTTCCGGCCTCGAGGGGGGGCCGGCGCTGGGGGCGGTGGCGGGGGACTACGACAACGACGGCCGCGTCGACCTTCTCGTCCTGCGTCCCGGGCGCCTCGCCCTCTATCACAACGACGGGGGGGGCCGCTTCTCCGACCAGACCGCCAAAGCGGGGATCCCCGCCTATCCCTATCTGAGCGTGAGCGCCGCCTTCGTCGACGTCGACCACGACGGCGACCTGGACATCCTCGTGGCCGGGCTGGCCGACCTCGCCGCCACCGCCCGGGAGACCGGCGAGCGCGCGCTCGTCTTCCCGAAGGACTTCGCGCCCGCGCCCAGCCGCCTCCTGCGCAACAACGGGAACGGCACCTTCACCGACATCACGGACGCGGCCCGGGTGGGGGCGGCCGGCCACGCCATCGCGATCGTACCCACCGATTTCGACAACCACCGGGACGTCGATCTCCTGATCCTCTACGAGGACGCCCCCCCCCGCCTGTTCAAGAACCTGCGCGACGGCTCCTTCCAGGATGTGGCCGCGGAGGTGGGGCTCAAGACCGGCGACGGTCCCTTCCGAAGCGTGGCCGCGGCCGACGTCAACAAGGACGGCTACACCGATTTCTTCTTCGGGGCGGCCTCCGGCCCCGGCCTCTTCGCCCTGAGCGACGGCCG
>DATMQU010000778.1:0-9674 GCA_035566715.1 Vicinamibacteria bacterium | reverse complement strand
TGGTCACGCACCAGGACCTGGCCCAAGGACTCCCGAGGATCGTTGGACCAAGACGACTGCAAACGGCCTTTCTGGAAGGCGAGGCGTTTCTGGGTCGCCCGGCGCTGGAGGCGGAGGGTGCCCATCTTCTTGCGGTTGTTGATCCAGCTCAGGAGGTCGGTGAGGTCGACGGTGTGGAGGTCGCCCGCGAAGCTCATGCCTCACCTCCGCGGGCGGGATCAGGGCTCCACGATGACGGAGCGTGGGCGAGCCGGGCTGGCCGCCCCCAGCCACCCCGCCACCCGGGCCGCGGTGGCGAGGAAGGCCCGCGGATCCGCTCCCCCCCGGATCGACTCCCCCAGGGCGGACTCCAGCGATTGGAGCACGGCCAAGAGGTCCCGGTCGTCGGGAGCGGTCGCGTGGCCCGCCTCATCGCGGGCCTCGTAGAGAGCCCGCAGGTCGTGGACCAGGCCCTGGGCGCGCAGGTCCTCCGCCTGGTGGTCGTAAAGGATCCCGCGCCCGCGCGTCTCCACCGTCTTGCGGAAGGCGGTCACGGCCTGGACCAGGAGCCGGTCGTCGAGGTCCCTCCGCCGGGAGTGGATGGCGGTGACCCCGACGAGGCTTATGAAGAACAGGCGGCTCTGTTCGTCGCTCAGGTGCTGAAAGTGCGGGGCCAGCCGGCGCAGGTCCCGCTGCCGCTCCGTCTCCCGGCCCCCCCAGGCCGCCGGTCCCCGGAGGTAGACGCAGTCGTCGGGGCAGTCGATCTCGATCCGCCGTTTCGTGCCGCAGCAGTGCGAGCAGATCTCCGCCCCCTTGGCGGGACACCGCCGCTTCCCCTTCCGCTGGCGGCAGAGGGGACAGCTAGCCAAGCTTCACCATGTCCTTGAGCTCGGCCAGGATCTCCTCCGCGGTGGCGAAGCGCAGCTCCTCGCGGGGGTGGAGGCAGCGGAGCAGGAGCTTGTCGATGGCCTCCGGCACCCCGGGCGCGAGCGTGCTAGGCAGGGGGAGTCCCACGCCCTGGGAGTGCGACTTGGGGTGGGTACCCGTGAGCAGGTGGTAGACCACCGCCGCCATCGCGTAAAGGTCCCCCCCCGCGTCGAGCCGGTTCTCGGGCGAGCGATAGTTGTCGGGGGAATTCGCGGCGTGAGCCAGCCGGCCCAAGCCCAGGTCGGCGATCTTCAGCACGCCCGAGGCCACCATGATGTTGGAGGGCTGGATGGAGCCGTGGACCAGTTTTCGTCCGTGGATGACGGAGAGGGTCTGCGCGAGCACGCGCCCGAGGCCGTGCACCTGGGCAAAGCTCATCTTGCGTCCGGCTTTGAGCGCCTCCGCAAAGTTCTTCCCCTGCACGAGCTCCGTCACCAGGCAGCGCTCGCCGTTCACCTCCACCATGCCCAGGACCTTGACCAGATTGGGATGGGAGAGTTGAGCCGCGGCCTTCAGGTCCGCCACCAGGCCGGGCAGGACACCGTCCCCCTTCAGGGCATCGGCGCGGATCACGCGGAGGGCCACGCTGCGGCCGTCGACCTGGTCCTCGGCCCGGAAGACCTTCCCCAGGGGTCCCCGCCCGATCTCCTCCTTGGGGGTGAAGCGCTGGCCCTTGGGGAGGGAGGAGGCCGGGGGGGGCACACGAGAGACCGAGGGCGCGGGGGCGCGGGAGGCAGGGGCGGACGGGGGCGCGGTCAGACCCCCCCCTGCCGCCACCCGGGCCACCCGCTTCTCGACGTCGCGGAAATGGAGGTCCTCGGATTGGATCTTCTTGTAGATGCTGAGGGCCTCGGCTCCGTTGCCGGATGTCTCGTGGGCGAGGGCCAGCCAGTAATAGAGATCGAGGTTGGCGGGGGAGACCGGTTGCCCGGCGATCGCCTTCTGCACCCGCTCGATGGCCAGGCCCGGCATGCGGGCCTCGATGAACAGGCGGGCCAGAAGCTCGGTGGCGGCCCGATAGTACTCGTCGCTCGCCCCCACCCGTTGCAGGAGGGCGATGGCCTTGTCGCGCTCTCCCGCCTTGGCCGCGGCCTCCCCGCTCTTGAAAGTGAGACCGGCCTTGGCGTAGAGCTCGGTGGCCTTGGTGGTGTTGCCCACTTCTTCGTAGAGCTTGGCCGCGGTCTCGAGCTCGCCCCCCCGCTCGTAGCTCGCCGCCGCCCTGTCCTTGAGGCCGGCCCGGATGTAGACGGATCCGGCGGCGGCAAAGCTGTCCCCGGCTTCGTAGGCCCCCGCCGCCTCCGCCAGCATGTTCACGGACTCGAAGAGCTCGGCCGCCCGCAGGTAGTCCTTTCCCTGCTGGAAGAAGGCCGCCGCCTCCGCCGGACGGTCCCCCTTGAAGGCGACCTCGCCGCGCAGGTTGGCCGCGCGCACGGGATCGCCCCCCTGGTCGCAGGCGGCGGCGGCGGAGGCCGGGTCCTCGGCCCGCAAGTAGAGCTCGGCCGCCTTCGCGAACTGGCCCAAGCCCTGGGCGACCCGGGCCGCCTCCTTGAAGAATTCCCCCTTCGAGTAGATCTGGAAGGCCCGCTTCTGGTCCCCCGCCTTCTCGAAGAGCTGGCCGGCCAGGAGCGCGCTCTTCTGGTCCGCGGAGGGCCCGGTGGAGGAGAAGCTCGTGGAGAAGGAGACGTTCTCCATGAAGTGCTTCTCATAGCTCTCCGCCGCTCTCAGGTACTCGCCGGTCTTCTCGTAGGCCTCGGCCGCGCGCAGGGGATACCCGCTGCGCACGTAGAGCTCGGCCGCTTTATCCCAGGCTCCCCCCAGGCCGTAGAGCCGGGCCGCTTCGAGGTTGTTCCCCTTCTCCTGGAACAGCGCCGCCGCCCGGGTCGGCTTTCCCGCCGCCACCAGCAGCTGGGCCCCCTTCTTGTGGTCGCCCGCCTGCAGGAACAGCTCGGCCGCCCGCTCCGTCCGGCCCATCTTTTCGTAGAGGGAGGCCGCCGCCCAGTTCTCGTTGCCCTCCAGGTAGGTCTCCGCGGCCTCGTTCAGATGCTCGTGGTCCTCCAGCATCTTGCCGGCGGCCAACCAGTTGCCCTGCTTCTTGAACTTCTCGACCATCTTCAGGATCTTGGCCTCGGCGTACCGCGGCCCCAGGATCTTGCCGATGACGTCTTCCTTGCTGATGCTGGAGCCGGGAACCCGGACTTTGAGCTTGGGAGAGAGCTTCTGGTAGGCGACGACGAGGACGATGAGGCCCAGGATCCACGGAATGTAAGGGAAGAAGAGATCCAGCATGGGGGGTCGGCAGCCCTCCAGGGAGCGCGCCCATTTCTGAGGGACGCCGGATTATAGCAGAGCCCCGGGGCCTCGCGATGGCCCCCCCCGTGCTATCCTCCGCCCGGTCCGCATCTTCTCGGGGGTAGGGGCGAGCGCATGGGTGGGGCGGCCAAGACCGCGGCGGACCCATTTCCCGGGGGGCTCGTCCGCGGCCTGGGGCTCCTCGACGCGACCACCCTCATCGTGGGCAGCGTCATCGGGTCGGGGATCTTCTTCGCCCCCTCCATCATGGCCGGCTACCTCCAGACCCCCGGTCTGCTGCTCGGCCTGTGGGTCCTGGGCGGCCTCCTCACCCTCTTCGGCGCCCTTTCCTACGGGGAGATGGCGGCCGCCCTGCCGCGGGCGGGTGGCCAGTACGTGTTCCTCTCCGAGGCCTTCACCCCCATCTGGGGCTTCCTTTACGGATGGACCTTCCTCCTGGCCATCAACACCGGCTTCGTGGCCGCGGTGGCGGTGGCCTTCGCCAAGACCCTGGGCTTCTTCCTGCCCGGGGTGGGCGAAGCCACGGTTCTCTTCCAGGTGGGCGGCTTCGCGTTCAGCACCGCCCAGGCCGTAGCCCTCCTGGTCATCGCCGCCCTCACCTACGTGAACATCACGGGCCTGCGCACGGGGGCCACCGTCCAGAACATCTTTACGATCGCGAAGGTGGCGGCGGTGGGGGCGCTCGTGATCCTGGCCTTGGTCACGGCCAAGGGCTCGACCGCCCATTTCACGCCCGTGGTGGGCGTGGAGCTGGGGGCCAAGGGCGTCGAGATGGGGCTCCTGGCCGCCCTGGCGGGGGCCATGAGCAAGGCCCTCTTCAGCTACGACGCCTGGAACTCCATCCCCTTCGCGGCCGAGGAGGTGAAGGACCCCGAGCGAAACCTGCCCCGCTCCCTGATTTTGGGCACCTTGTGCGTCACCGCCGTGTACTGCTCGGCGGTGGCGGTCTACCTCTACCTCGTCCCCATCTCGGAGATGGCGGGGGTCAAGGAGAACCGCATCGCGACCGAGGCGGCGGTGCGCATGATCGGCTCCCCGGGGGGGGCCTTCATCGCGGTGGCGATCCTCGTCTCCACGTTCGGCTGCGTCAACGGCCTCACCCTGGCCGGGGCCCGGGTGGTGTACGCGATGGGACGGGACGGCTTCTTCTTCCGGGGGGTGGCGGCCGTCCACCCCCGGTACCGGACGCCGCACCAGGCCCTCCTCCTGCACGGCGCGGTCGCGGCCGCGCTCACCCTGACCGGGACCTACAGCGATCTTTTGACCTTGACCGCGTTCTCGTCGCTTCTCTTCAACGTCCTCACCGTGGTTGGGCTCTTCGTCCTGCGCGTCCGGCAGCCGAACCTGCACCGGCCGTATCGGGTCTGGGGGTACCCCGTACTCCCCGGCCTCTACGTCCTGGTCGCCCTGTTCTTCGTGGTTTACATCCCGATTGCCGATCCCCGGAATTCCGGCTTGGGGCTGCTGCTGACCGCCGTCGGCCTTCCCGCCTACTGGTTCTGGCGCCACCGGCGGCCGTAACTTCAGACGCATGTTGACTTAAGCGCTCCGGCTGGCCTATCCTCATGGGAGTCCGTCCGAGCCGGTCGGGCTCGTCTGGGCCGCCCGAACCTGTGATGAAAGCTACCCGCCGCAAGGACAGCCAGAAGCCGGCCGCCTCGTCTCCGCGGGGCTCCGGCCCGGACCGCCCGGGCCAGGACCTGCTGACGTCCCAGGACCTGTTCGGGGACATGGTGGACGCCGCCGCCCCCGAGAAAGGGGGTCCCACCACGGCGCACCGGGAGCCAATCAAGGTCAAGATCTCGGAGCCGGCGTCGCCAAGCGCGGCTGCCAAAGGGCAGGCGGGCCCCAAGGGCGAGATCCTCCCCGAGGACGTGTCGGCGCTGATCACGGCCTTCTCCGATCCAGAGGAGGTGGGGGGAACCCCGCCCAAGAAGAAGCGGCCGGAGATCCCGGACGAGGTGAAGGCCGAGGTCGACATTCTGCTGTCCCGGCTGGACCCCCTTGACGGGGAGGAGGATCCGTCCGAGGGCGCCCCCGAGCGGGGGGCCGCCGTCAACATCGACGCCATTTTCGCCCAGGCGGAGGCCCCCGCCACCCCGGACCCGGCCGCGGCGGACGAGGAGGACGAGCTCGCCCCGCCCACCAGCCGGACGACCGCGAAGTTCCAGGTGGCGCCCCCCCAGCCTCCGCCCTCGGACGACCCGGCACTGGATCTGGCCGCCGTGGCCGAGGACGCGCTCGGGAGGCCCGCCCCTCCCGAGCGTCCCCCAGAGCGCCCGCCCGCCCGCGATGCTGGTACGTGGCGGGATGATGTCTACGGGCCCTACCGCCTGCTGGACCGGGTGGCGGTAGGGGGCATGGCCGAGGTGTTCAAGGCCAAACGCAGCGGGGTCGAGGGGTTCGAGAAGATCGTGGCCGTGAAACGGATCCTCCCCCACCTCTCCGACAACAAGGAGTTCGTGGACATGTTCGTGAACGAGGCCAAGATGGTGGCCGGCCTCACCCACCCGAACATCGTCCAGATCTTCGACCTCGGCCGCATCGACAAGAGCTACTACATCGCCATGGAGTACGTCCATGGCCGGGACCTTCGCACCATCATGCGCCGGGCCAGGGAGAAGGGGCCCAAGATCCCCCTCGAGCTCGGCCTTCGGATCGTGAGCAACGTCTGCTCGGCCCTGGAGTACGCCCACCGCAAGCGGGACGACCGGGGGCGGTCCATGCAGATCGTCCACCGGGACGTCAGTCCCCAGAACATCCTGATCTCCTTCGAGGGCGAAGTGAAGCTCACCGACTTCGGCATCGCCAAGGCCGCCACCAAGGCCTCCACCACGGACCGGGGGGCGCTCCGGGGCAAGCTGCTCTACATGAGCCCCGAGCAGGCGTGGGGCAAGGCCATGGACTGCCGGAGCGACCTCTTCTCCCTGGGCATCGTGCTCTACGAGATGGTCACCGACCAGAAGCCCTTCCTGGCCCCCGGCGGCGGCTCGGAGATGAGCATCCTGGAGATGGTCCGGCAGTGCCACATCGCGCCCCCCCGGTCCGTGAACCCGCATATCCCAGACGCCCTGGACAAGCTGCTCCGGAGGGCCCTCGATCGCGAGCCCTCCCGGCGTTTCCAGGACGCGGCGGAGATGGGCCGGGGACTGGAGCGGATCCTGCACGAGCGGCCGCCCCTCTCCACCAACGAGCTGACCCGGTTCATGGAGCTCCTCTTCGACCGCCACGAGCGCGAGGAGGCGGTGCCGGACGACCACACGTCCGGGGAGCACCGCACCTCCCCCCCCGACCCCGAGACGGACCTGGGAGCGGAGCTGGAGGCGGGACCGCTGGGGGCCGCCTCCGAGGAGGCGGGCAAGAAGGACGCCCCCGGAGCGACGTCCTTGGACGCGCTCCTGAAGAAGTTTGGGATCAAGTGACGGCGCCTCCCGCGGGAGCGGGGGGCGGAGGAGGCAGGGGGGAATGGCGCTCTCTGAGGACCAGGTCAAGTTCTACCAGCACACCCTGGAGATGACGCGCAAGCAGATCAACGACATCAACGGCCAGATCGAGGAGGAGCTGACGAAGGTCAAGGAGCGGCTGGCGGAGCTTCAAAGCGCCAAGAACGCGGCCAAGCAGATCTACGACGGGGCCTGCAAGATCCTGGGGGTCGAGAACGAGCTCGACCGGGACGACGAGGAGGACAGTTGAGGGAGCGGGGCTAGCGGATGGCCTGGTTCAAGCGCGAGCAGACCCCCCTCCCCCCCCGGGAGCAGGAGAGCCGGGTCCCGGAGGGGCTCTGGATCAAGTGCAGCTCCTGCAAGGAGATCCTCTACCGGAAGGACCTCCTGAAGAACCAGAGCGTCTGCTCGAAATGCAATTTCCATTTCCGCATCTCCGCCCGCGAGCGCCTGGAGATGCTCTTCGACTCGCCCTGGGAGGAGTTTGACCAGAACCTGGTGAGCTCGGACCCCCTGGGGTTCGTCGATACCAAGAGCTACGCGGCCCGGCTGCGGGACGGCAAGGCCAAGACCAACAGTTGGGACGCCCTCGTCTCCGCGGTGGGGCCGATGGGCGGCATCAGGACCGTGATCGCGGCCATGGAGTACGCCTTCATCGGGGGCTCGATGGGGGTGGTGGTGGGGGAGAAGGTGACGCGGGCGGTGGAGAGGGCGGACAAGGAGCGCCTCCCCTTGGTGGTGGTCTCCTGCTCCGGGGGCGCGCGCATGATGGAGGGGACGCTCTCCCTCATGCAGATGGCCAAGATCTCGGCCGCCCTCGCCAAGCTGAACGAGGCCCGCCTGCCCTTCCTCAGCGTGCTCACCGATCCGACCACCGGGGGGGTGACCGCCTCCTTCGCCATGCTGGGCGACCTGAACATCGCGGAGCCGGGCGCCCTCATCGGGTTCGCGGGACCGCGCGTGATCGAGCAGACCATCCGCCAGAAGCTGCCGGAGGGCTTCCAGCGGTCCGACTTCCTGCTCGAGCACGGGATGGTGGACATGGTGGTGGACCGCCGGGAGCTGAAGAAGACGCTCGTGCGCAGCCTGAAGCTCCTCCTGAACGAGGAGCGGGGACCCTCATCATGAACATCGCGGGCAGCACCTTCCTGGTCACCGGCGGGGCCTCCGGCCTGGGCGGGGCCACGGCCCGCATGCTCGCGGGGGCGGGCGGCAACGTCGTGATCCTGGACGTGAACGCCCAGGCCGGGGAGCGGATGGCCCGGGAGCTCGGGCAGAGAGCCACTTTCGTGCCCACGGACGTGACCCGCGAGGAGGACGTCAAGAAGGCGGTGGCCGCGGCGGGGGAGCGCTTCGGCGGGCTGCAAGGCGTGGTGAACGCGGCCGGCATCGGGACGGCGGAGAAGGTGCTGGGCAAGAACGGTCCCCATCCCCTGGACCTCTTCGAGCGGACGATCCGCATCAACCTGATCGGCACCTTCAACGTGATCCGGCTGGCCGCGGCCGCCATGGCGGCCGCCCCCCCCACCCCCGCGGGCGAGCGGGGGGTGATCGTGAACACCGCCTCCGCGGCCGCATTCGAGGGGCAGATCGGCCAGGCCGCCTACTCCGCCTCCAAGGGCGGGATCGTGGGCATGACCCTGCCCATCGCCCGCGAGCTGGCGCGGAGCGGGATCCGCGTGATGACCATCGCTCCCGGGATCTTCGACACTCCGCTCCTCGCCGGCCTCCCCGAGGCGGCCCGGGTCTCCCTGGGACAGCAGGTGCCTTTTCCTTCCCGCCTCGGCCGGCCCGACGAGTATGCCGCCCTCGTCCGCCACATCGTGGAGAACGAGATGCTCAACGGCGAGGTGATCCGCCTCGACGGCGCTCTGCGGATGGCCCCAAAGTAGGGACGCCGCTCATTCAGGGCACGACGCCGACCGGCCCCGCCCCGACCCCCGCGTTTGCGCACTTCCACCTGGGAAGCGAACTCGCCCCGCTGTGCTCGCCTGCATCGTGGCATGCCGGCACCCTGGGACGCCCTCGGCCTTACGGCCGCCGCGTATCGGAGTGGCACCATGAGCCGTCGTGAACCCGTGCTCCTTGCCTGGAGCAGCGGCAAGGACAGCGCCTGGAGCCTCCACATTCTCAAGACCCGCGAGGATGTGGAAGTGGTTGGCCTCCTGACGACCGTTAGTGAAGGCTTCGACCGCGTGGCCGTCCACGCGGTGCGGCGAGTTCTCGCGGAAGCCCAGGCCCGGGCGGCAGACCTGCCTCTCACAACCGTGATGCTCCCGTACCCCTGCCCGAACGAAGTCTACGAATCGGCCCTGACCGCGGCATTGGTGGAGGCCCGTCGGAAGGGCATCCGGGGCGTGGCCTTCGGCGATCTTTTCCTCGCGGACATCCGCCGCTACCGGGAGGGGCACCTTCAGGGGACGGGCCTGAGCCTGTACTTTCCCCTCTGGGGTCGACCAACGCCGGTCCTGGCTCGGGAGATGATCGCGGGCGGTTTGCGCGCGCGCCTCACCTGCGTGGACCCCCGCGTCCTGCCCGCCTCCTTCGCGGGAAGGGAGTTCGACCTCCAACTCCTGGAAGCCCTGCCTCCCGGCGTGGATCCGTGTGGCGAAAACGGTGAATTCCACACCTTCGCCTTCGATGGACCCATGTTCCGCCATCCGGTGCCAGTTGACTTGGGCGAGGTCGTATCACGCGATGGGTTCGTGTTCGCAGATCTCTTGCCCAAGGTTGAGCTCGGGCCTCCGCCGAGGCCGGAACCATAAGTCACTGAAGTTGACCCTCCTCCTCACCTCCTGCCCGAACTGGCCGGAGGGCCTCGCCTCGGTTGGGGCCGCCCCGCCCTAGCCGGCTTGGCCTCGGAGCCGGTAGAGATCGGGGGTCGCGACGGGCACGCCCAGCATCTTGAGGTACACGAATAGCTGGTACTTGTGGTTGATCACGTGCTCCAGATTGCCGAGGAGGATGGTGAAGAGCGCCTCTCCCTCAGGGACAAACAGGGTGGGCACGACGCGG
>DATMQU010000777.1:0-2185 GCA_035566715.1 Vicinamibacteria bacterium | reverse complement strand
CCACGGACGGGCAGTCGCAACAGACGCTCGCGGTCGTCCTGGAGGCTGAGAATCGGCGGGACGAGGCGGTCCCCCTCTTGCGCGGCGCCCTCCAAATGAAACCGGACTCCGCCGATGCCCACTACCTTCTGGGCAAGATCCTGCGCGCACAGGACACGCTTGCGGAAGCGGTGGAACACTTGGAAGCGGCCGCGCGCCTGGCCCCGAGAGACGCCAACATTCACGACGAGCTGGGGCGGGCTTACCAGGCGCAGGGCCGGAGGGAGCAGGCCCGTCAGGAGTTTGGAACCTCCCAGAAACTCAGGGCCAAGCGGGGAGGAGACCGCCCGTGAAGCTCACCCTCGGCCTGCTTCTCTTGTGGCTGCTCGCGGCTTCGGGCCTGGCGCAGCTCGCGAGCCCCCCGCCGCCGAAGCAGCTCTTCCGCGACATCGCCGGGGAGGCGGGAATCTCTTTCCAACACCACGCCGCTCCCGAGAAGAAATTCATCGTGGAGTCCATGAGCGGCGGGGTTGCCCTCCTCGACTACGACAACGACGGGCTCCTCGACATCTACCTGACCGACTCCCTGACCGTGGACACGGCCAAGAACCCGGGAGCGGCGCGAAGCGCGCTCTACCACAACCTGGGCAACGGGAAGTTCGAGGACGTCACGGAGAAGGCGGGCGTGGGGCACCCGGGTTGGGCGATGGGGGTGTGCACGGCGGACGTGGACGGGGACGGCTGGGAAGACATCTACGTCACCGGCCTGGGCCGGAACTATCTCTACCACAACAACCACGACGGCACCTTCACCGACATCGCGGAGAAGGCGGGGGTCGCGGGGGGCGGCTGGTCGGCCGGCTGCGGCTTCGCCGACTACGACCGGGACGGCAACCTCGACCTCTTCGTCAGCCGCTACGTGAAGATCGACCTCGACAACCTGCCCGCGTTCGGGAGTGCCAAGACTTGCCAATATCGCGGCATCGCGGTGCAGTGCGGCCCCCGTGGTCTTCCCGGCGAATCCGACCTCCTCTTCCACAACGACGGCAACGGTCACTTCACGGAGGTGAGCGAGAAGGCCGGGGTCTCCGATCCGCGGCACTATTTCGGGCTGGGTGTCGCTTGGTTCGACTACAACGGCGATGGCTGGCCGGACCTGTACGTGGCCAACGACTCCGGCCCCAGCTTCCTGTACGAGAACCAGAAGGACGGCACGTTCAAGGAGGTCGCCTTCCCCATGGGGGTGGCGGTGAGCGAGGACGGGGGCGAGCAGGGGGGGATGGGCGTGGCCGTGGGCGACTACGACAACAGCGGTCGCTTCAGCGTCTACAAGACGAACTTCGTGGAGGAGTACAACAGCCTCTTCCACAACGAGGGGGATCACTTCGCCGACGTCTCATTCCGCTCGAGGACGGCCCCCAGCAGCCTGCCCTACGTGAAGTGGGGCACCGCCTTCTTCGACTACGACAACGACGGGTTCCTGGACCTCATCTCCGTCAACGGCCACGTCTACCCGCAGATTGGGCTGTCTCGTCTGGGCCCCTCCGCGGGCTACCGCCAGCGCAAGCTGCTCTATCACAACCGCGGGGACGGAACATTCGACGAGGTGGCGGAGCAGTTCGGGCCCGCGCTCACGGAGCCGAGGGTGAGCCGAGGTCTGGCCGTGGGCGACCTCGACAACGACGGGCGGCTCGACCTCGTCGTCAACGACCTCGACGGCAACGCCCAGGTACTCCACAACGAGCTGGCCGACGTCGGCAACTGGCTCCGCGTGAAGCTCAAGGGCAAGGGTCGGATGACCGACGCCATCGGGGCGGTGGTCACCGTGAAGGCGGGCAAGCTCCGCCTCACGCGCCTCGTCCAGAGCGGGACCGGCTACCTCTCCCAGGACGACATGCGGTCCCATTTCGGCCTCGCCCACGAGCCGCAGGCGGACTCGATCGAGGTCCGGTGGCCGGACGGGACCACGACCCGGCGGGAGGGGGTGAAGGCCAACCAGCAGGTGGAGATCCGGCAGCCTCAGTGATCGGTGGTCCTGGTCTTGGGGAGGACGCTCGTTTCCGGGGGCGCTGATCAGGAGCCGACCCACATGCGGAGCACGTCTTCGGCCGGTTTGTCTCGCGGCGTGTAGTCCGTGTCCTGCGGCCCTGGGGCCGGCACCGCCCAGTCCCACCAGAAGACGCCCTTCATCCAGCCCGCCTCGACC
>DATMQU010000776.1:0-3223 GCA_035566715.1 Vicinamibacteria bacterium | reverse complement strand
TGGCATCCTGACTCGCCCACATGACGGGCGCTACGGTCAGGAGGGCCGGAAGTTAAGCACGTGGAGCGTCGAGACCCCCGCCGACGTTTGGCGGACGCCGCGGGAAGCGTGAACGGCACGTTGAGGACGCCGACTCCGATGGCTCGTCCGTCCACCTCGCGCTGCGACCGAGTGGTAGCGGGCGTATTCACCCGGCTGTGCCGGAATTTCACTGACGTCGGGCCGGAGTGCGACGACCGAAGACAGCCTTCGCGTCGAAGGCCTGACCCGGCTGCCAGACGGCGGGGGTCAGTCGCTTCCGATGGTCGTCCGCGGGCTTCGGCCAGAGCGTGCAGGTCACCACCCGATGGTGCTGGTCCTCTTGCTCGCAGAACGGGCAGAAGACGCATGCCCGCGAGTCTCGATCGGCGCCGGCCAACCATTTTCGGGGCAGGTCGGGGTCGGCCAGCAGCGCCCGCGCCATGCCCACGACGTCGGCCTTCTCATCCCGCAGGAGGGACTCCGCTTGCTCGAAGGTGTGGATCTTGCCGGCGGTGACCACGGGGATGGAAAAACCCGCCTCCCGGAGTGCCCCTCGGATCCCCGCCGCCAGGTAGGCGTTGACTCCGACCGGGTCCTTCCGGTCCCGGGGGATGCACTTGTGCCCGCTGTGGCCGGTGTAGGGGTAGACGGCCTCGCCGATCTTGGGCTGCCGGGCGTCGTCGAACTTCCCGCCCCGGGAGATGGAGAGGAAGTCGAGGCCGGCCCGGGCCAGCTCTACCCCGATCCGCTTCGCCTCCTCGAGGTCGTTGCCCCCAATCGTGCCGTCCTCGCCCAGGATGTCCTCGGAGCCCAGGTACCGGCAGCCGAGGAGGAAGTCTTCGCCCACCGCCCCCCGCACCTCCTCGATCACCTCGCGGGGCAGCCGCATCCGGTTCTCGAAGCTGCCCCCGTAGCGGTCGGTGCGGGGGTTGGTCACGGACAGGAAGGAGGCCATGGTGTAGGCGTGCGCGAAATGCAGTTCGACCCCCTCGAAGCCACAGGCCCGAGCGCGCCGGGCCGCGGCCGCGAACCATCCCGGGATCTGCTGAATCTCCGAGAGCTCGAGGTCCCCCACCGTCTGCCGGTAGCCGTAGAGGAAATCGCGGCGCAGGCGCGGGTTGGGCAGGTAGGTCTCCAGGTTCGCCTCGAACTCCCCGTCGCTCACGTCCAGGAGGGAGCGGGGGAGCTGCCCCCGCTTCACCATCCCCTCGAGGAAGGCGCGCGTGGTCTTGCGGGTGGCCACCTTTAGAAAGTCGATGATCTGGGGAATGATCAGGGAGCGGCAGACGGAGCGCATCTCGGCGACCAGGGCCTTGAGCCCGGGTACGAAGCGGTCGTGGCTGAGGCGCAGGAGGGGCCCGCTGGCCACGTCCCGGATGCCGATGGCCTCGAGCACGATCATGCCCGGGCCCCCCAAGGCGTAGCGAAGATAGATCTCGCGCACCGCGTCCGTCACCACCCCGTCCTCGGTGGCCCGCCAGGTGACCATGGCGGGAAGCCAGATCCGGTTGGGCAGGACCCGGCCCCCTTTTCCGATGGGCAGAGGCGTGAAGAGGCGGGCGCGGGCGCGCTCGGCGTCGACCGCGGTCAGGGGAGGACAGGCTGTGAGCGCGTCAGTCCGTGTCCTCGTCGTCCCCCTCCTCTTCCATCTCGTTCTCGATGCCGCTGTCCATGAGACGACGCCGGAGGGCGTCGAAGCCCCGGCGGTCGGGGGGAGCACCCTCCCGGTAGGACTCCAAGAGTTCCTCCAGGCGGGCCACGCGGCGCGCGAGTTGGCCGATCGTCTCCAGATCGATGCGGGCCTCTCCGGCCTGGGCCCGCTTGAAGGCCGCCGCTTCCCCGAATGCCCCCAGCACCTCGAGCAGGCGGGTGCTCAGCGTGTCCGCGGCCTCCGCGAGCTCGCCCTGGAGAAGGGAGTCCTGGACGAGCCCGATGGCATCCTCGATGTCCTCGTCCCGCCAGTCCACCCTCAAACCGGCCCAGGTCTCCGGGGAGAGCACCAGGCCTTCGGGGCCCTCGTCCGCCGCCGCCGCCACCTCCCCGCACAGGTCAACGATTCGTCCCATGGTCGGCCCCCCGCCGCCGCGTCAGCGGCTCTCCTTCAGGATGGATTCCGCGATCACGAGCTTCTGGATCTCGCTGGTCCCCTCGTAGATCCGCAGGGAGCGCACCTCGCGGTAGAGGCGCTCCACCGTAGACCCCCGGAGCACGCCCTGGCCGCCGTGGATCTGGACCGCGCGGTCCACCACCCGCTGGGCCATCTCTGTGGCCGCCAGCTTGGCCACCGCTCCCTCGCGCATGATCCGTTCCGCTCCCCGGTCCTTGGTCCAGGCCGCGTGTCGCACCAGCAGCCGGGCCGCGGTGAGTTCCACGTGCATCTCGGCGAGCGCCATCTGCGTGGCCTGGAAGTGGGACAGGGGGTGCCCGAACTGGCGCCGCCCGAGCGCCCACCGCACCGCCTCATCCAGGGCGCGGGCCGCCAAGCCGCAGGCGGCCGCCCCCACGGTGGGCCGGAAGGTGTCGAGGGTGGCCAGGGCCATGGTGTAGCCCTTGCCCTCGGTGCCCAGGAGCACGGCGGGGGTGGCGTCGAAGCGGACTTCGCCGAGGGGATGGGAGGCCATGGACTCGAGCGGCTTCACGGTCAGACGGGGGGCTTCCGCGTCGACCAGGAACATGGAGAGACCGCGGTAACCGGGGGACTCGGAGCTGCGGGCGAGGACCGTGTAGAGGCCGGCGATTCCGGCGTTTGAGATGAGGGTCTTGATCCCGCTCAATCGCCAGAGCGCACCGTCACGGTCCGCCCGCGTGCGGACGGCCGCCAAATCGGAGCCCGCCTCCGGCTCGCTGACCGCGAACGCGCAAAGGACTTCCCCCGCACCGACGGCGGGGAGCCAGCGGTTCTTCTGAACATCCGTGCCGGCAAGGCTCAAGGGGTGGGAGCCGAGGCCCTGCATGGCGAAGGCGGTGTCGGCCAGGGAGGAGAAATAGGCCAGGCCCTCGCGTACTGTCACCAGCGAGCGCAGGTCCATGGTCCCGAAGGGCGCGGGCACCGCCGCTTCCAGGATCTTCGCGCGGGCGAGCGCAGCCACGATTTCCCGCGTGCGACCAGCGGGATCGGACTCATCGGCCGCCCCCCCCCGCAGGCGCTTGTCCCCGAATGTCCGGACCTTCTCCCCCAGCTGTCGGTGGCGGTCTTCTAGGA
>DATMQU010000775.1:0-5117 GCA_035566715.1 Vicinamibacteria bacterium | reverse complement strand
ATCGAGGACGCCGTCCACGGCGAGGGCCATGTTGAGGTAGGCCGAGAAGTCGAGGACGTGTCCCTCCGCCGCCCCCGGCCTCACCGTGGCCCGGAGCAGCCTGCGCTCGCTGTGCCGCAACTCCAGCTTCACGCTCCCGTCGGTGAAGAGGCTGTGGTCGCGCGCCCGGTCCACCTCCAAGTGATACTCTCGGCCTCCCAGCCGCCCCCAGATCGCGTCCACGTCCTCCCCCCGGCGCGCAAAGAAGCCGTCCCGCTCCTTGAGCCGCCGCCAACCCTCGAGGGAGCCGAAGAAGCGGGGCTTCTCGAGGTAAGGCCCCCCGTCCTCCGGGCAGAAGGTGTCGCAGTTCCCGCAGTCGTTGCAAAAGTCCTGGAAGGTCGCGATCTGATGGGCCTCGCGGACCTCGAAGCGGCCGCCGGGCACCCCCACCGTCTCCCCCTTCACGACCCGGTAGTTCTCGTAGTCGGCGGCGTGGGCGTGGGTCTCGTAGACGAAGTTGGCGTCGTTGGGGCAGGCGGGCACGCACTTGTCGCAGTTGATGCAGTCGAACAGGGCCAGGCGGGAGCCGATCTTCCGGGGGAGCCCGCGGTTCTCTTCCGCGCGGTAGCGCGGGTCGGCGGTGGCGCGGGCGACCACGCCGGGGGTGTTGAGGAGGGAGGCCGCTTGCGCCAGGCGCTCGTGGAGAGCCTCCTGTCCGGCGGCGGCCAGGATGGCCCGCAGCTCCACCCTCTCCGACCCCAGGGAGGCGAGGAGAGCCTCCCGCAAGGGGGAGGACGCGACCAGCGTGCGCACCGCCTCCTCCCCCTTCCCGCCCGCCTTGATCACATAGTCGCGCTGGTCCCGGACCCCCAGCCTCCGCATGCGCTCCTCGAGGTTCTCCAAATATCGGGGCAGCCGACCATAGCCCCCCGGACGGAGCAGGTCCGAGCAGGCGGTGATGGGAGCGAAGCCCAGGGCCACGCAGTCGGGGAAGTTCCTGTTGTCGACGCCGGCGGAGAAGGAGATGGGCACCTCCGGTCGCGCCCGGCGGTACTTCTCCACCAGGTTCAAGGTGATGACGTGCAGGGGTGCCCCCGAGAGGTACATCACCGCCTCGCCCTTGGGGAAGAAAGAGCGGTGGTTCTTGACCACGAGGGTGTTCGAGAACTTGACCCGGAAGGTGCGGCCGAGGGCGCGCGCCCGCTCGGCAAGCCGGTCCGTCATCTCCAGGGCCGGCCCCCACTGCAGATCCTTCTCGAAGTCCTCCCGCCGCGTCTCGATCTCCGCGTAGCCGAGCACGTCGTGGAGGAGGCCGTCTACCGCCTCCTGCCCGAGGAGGGTGGGGTTGAGCTTCACCGTCACGTGGAGGCCCATCTCCTCGAGCAGGAAGCGCACGATGCCCTCGATTTCATTGGCCGGGCAGCCGTGGAAGGTGGAGAGGGTGACCTGGTCGGAGAGGGCGGTCCGGAAGTCCAGGTCGCGGAAGCGGCGGAAGTCATCCGGGATCTCCCGACGCAAGGCCTCCACGGAGGGCCGGGCGTCCTTCATGGACGCGATCCAGGACCGTACCGGGGACGAGCTGATCCCCGCCCGGTCGTAGCCGACGCTCATGTCGAGGATGGTGTCGTCCTTGACGGGGTCCGAAGGCCGGCCGAGGAGGTTCACCTCGCGGAGGACGTCGAGGAGCATGGAGCCCGCCACGTACTCGCGCAGGCTCTCCCCCAAGCGGAGCTCCTGGCTCCACTCCACGTTGTACCCCACGTTCGTCATGTCGATGCAGGGACGGGGGATGGTCAAGCGGTCGTTGATCTGGACCGTCTTGAGCTCCAGGATGCGGCTCCCCGCCAGCCAGGAGAGGACGATGTTCTGGGCCATCTGGCCGTGGGGTCCGGCGGCCGGGCCCACGGGGTTGGCCGCGCGGTGCCCATGGAGGAGGACGGAGGTGTCGAGGTCGGCCGAGCCGTGCCAGAACTTCCGCGCGGGCAGGTCGTAGACCTTGCCCTCCCCCTCGAACTCCTGGAACAGGCGCCGCAGGAGGGCCGCGAACGGAGCCGGGATCAGTTCAGCCACCAGCCACCCCCGGGCGAGTTTACCCCGCCTCGGCCCCCGCGTTGACCCGACGCCGTCTTACCGCTAAGGTCTCTGGCGTGGCGGACTTCACCCTGCGCACCTACATCTTCCTGGACAGCATGCAGCCCCAGCTGGCCGGCTTCATCGGCACCATCGCCCGGGGCTACCTCCCGGTGGGGGGGGTGGCGGCGATGTTCATCGAGACCGCCCCCGGCCTCGTCATCAACCGGCTCACCGACGTGGCCCTGAAGACTACCGCCACCACCCCCGGGATCATGGTCGTCGAGCGGTCGTTCGGCCTCCTGGAGGTCCACCACCCGGACCAGGGCCAGGTGCTGCTGGCCGGCAAAGCGGTCCTGGACCACCTCGGCCTGGCCGAGACGGACCGGCTCAAGCCCCGGGTGGTGTCGGAGGAGGTGATCCGCGGGGTCGAGCCCTACCATGCCCAGATCATCAACAAGACGCGCTTCGGGGACATGATCCTGGGGGGGGAGTCGCTCTACATCCTGGAGGTCGAGCCCGCCGGCTACATCGCCTTCGCCGCCAACGAAGCCTTGAAGACGGCGCGGGTCAACCTCGTCGACGCCTCGCTCTTCGGGGCCTATGGCCGTCTCTACATGTCCGGGCCCGAGGCCCAGATCGACGCCGCGCTCGAGGCCTCCCGACGGGCCATCGCCGGCATCGCGGGCCGGGACCTCCCGGGAGCCCGGAGCGGCTAGCGGCCGGCGCCGCGAGTTGCGGCATAATCGGACCCGCCATGACGAGCGCCCCCGAACCCCTGCGCGCCCTTCTCGGTAGGAGCTTGCTCACCACCGGCGATGCGTCGATCCCCGAGCTGGAGGCGCTTTTGGCCTTGGCCACGCGGCTGCAGGCTCGGGATCACGAGGGGCGCAAGACGGCGCTGCTCCCGGACGAGCTCGCCTACGCCCTCTTCTTCGACAACTCGACGCGCACGAAGTCGGCCTGGGCGGGGGCGGCGGCCCGCCTGGGGATGAAGCCGGTCATCGTGGACGGCTCGTCCACCCAGGTGGCCCACGGAGAGACGGCGGCGGAGACGGGAGCCATGCTGGGCATGAACGCCCACGCCCTCGGGATCCGCCACGACCTCATCCTGGGGGAGGGCAACCGCTTCATGCGGGAGGTCAAGAAGGGGATCGACGCCTACCTTGAGGCCACGGAGGCGCGACGGCGGGTACCCATCGTGAACCTCCAGTGCGACGAGGACCACCCCACGCAGACCCTCGCCGACCTCCTCTGGCTGCGGGAGCACTTCCGCGGCTCCCTGCGGGGACGGACCATCGCCGTCTCCTGGGCCTACTCCCCGAGCTACGCGAAGCCGCTCTCCGTGCCCCAGGGGCTGATCACGCTCCTCCCCCGCTTCGGGGCCCACGTCCGGCTCGCCCACCCCGATGGATACGCTTTGCTGCCGGGCCCCCTGAAGAAAGCGGAGCACAATGCGGCGGAAGGGGGCGGCAGCTTCCGGACCATGGCCACCATGGACGAGGCGTTCAAGGGAGCCGATGCCGTCTACCCCAAGTCCTGGGGGCCCTTCGCGCTCATGCAGGAGCGGGTGGAGGCGAACCGGGCCGGGGACCGGGGGCGCCTGGCCGAGATCGAGGCGCGCGCCCTCGAGACGAACGCCCGCCACCGGGACTGGATCTGCGACGAGCGGCGGATGGGCCTGACCAAGGAGGCCCTCTACCTCCACTGCCTCCCCGCCGACATCGGGGCCGAGGTGTCGCCGGGAGTCATGGAACGCTTCCGCCTCGCCGTCGCCCGCCAAGCCAACAAGAAGGTCTACGTCATCATGGCTCTCCTGGCCGCGGCCAAGGTCGAAAGCCTGGCCGCGCACCTCGAGGCCCTCGCCTGAAGCGGAGGCATCGATGCCCTCTCTCGACAACCAGGTCGCGGAGCTCGCGGCCCGCTACCGTCCCCTCGCCGCCCAGATCCTCAAGGAGGCGATCCGCATCCCCGCCGACTACGTGGACCGGGCCCCGGAGGAGGGCGGCGATCCCCTCTGTGGCCTCAGCAACCACGAAGGGCCCCGGCTCGAATACCTGCGGCGGGCGGTGGTGGAGATCGGCGCCGTGCGGCGCCCGGAGGACGTTTCCTTCGACGAGTATGGGAACCTGGTCTGGGTGGTCCAGGACGAGGCGGACGGGGTCCCTCCCCGCGACAAGCGGGTCATCTACATGGACGGCCACACCGACACCGTTCAGGCCCTCCGCCCCCAGTGGCGGGCGAAGCTCAACGGGGCGATCGATTCCTATAGGGGCCTGATCGACCCCGGGCGCGTGGACCGGGCCGCCCTTAGGGACGCGCTCGGCTACCTTCCCCCCGACAGCGAGTGGGAGCACCTGCTCTTCGGGCGGGGGGCGGCGGACCAGCTGAGCGGGGTGGTGGCCCAGATCGTGGCCACCAAGATCCTCTTGGAGCTCGCCCCTGCGGGGGCCCTGCGGGGAGCGATCGTGCGCTCCTACGGCACCGCCGCCGAGGAGGACAACGACGGGGCGGGCCCCATGTACCTCATGGGCAAGGTCCTGCCCGGCGCACCCCCCGCCCTCATCCCCGACGTGGTCATCCTCACCGAGGGGACGGGCGACTCAAGGAAGGGCGCGCTCGGGATCTACCGGGGCCAGCGGGGCCGCATGCAGATAGAAGTCACGGTCACGGGGCGCTCCTGCCACGGTTCGATGCCCTGGGAGGGGCTGAACCCCCTGGAATACGGGGGGGCCATCGTGGCAGAGGCGGCCCGGCGCTATGAGGCCCGCGACGGCTTCCTCGACCACCCCTTCCTCGGCCACGGCACGCGCACCGCTTCCTTCTCGACCCTCGACACCCCCAGCGATTGCGCGGTGCCCGAGCGCTTCACGTTCCGCTTCGACCGGCGGCTGACCATCGGGGAGACGCCGGAGCGGGCGGTTTCGGACGTCGAGGCCCTGGAGACGGTAAAAGCCGCGCGCGCGGCCGGGCTCCGGGTGGAGGTCACGGTCCCGCGGTACGCCCAGAAGACCTGGCGGGGCTACTTGGCCGACAACCCCCAGGTGTACCTCGGCTGGCTCACCCCC
>DATMQU010000774.1:0-5010 GCA_035566715.1 Vicinamibacteria bacterium | reverse complement strand
TGCAAGGAGTGCTTCCAACAGCGAAAAACGGCCACCCTCTGAACTCCCGACGACTATCTTTCTGATTCTGGCGTGATGCCGGCCTTGTCCTTGCGGCCGGCGTCACGCACCCCCGTGCCCGCGCGCGCCTCCGCCCCCGTTCGCGGAGACCCTGGGGCTCCAGACACTTGGCCCCCGCCCCCCCGGAGCGCTCTCGGCCGCGCGAATCGTTGACAGTCGGTTCGGGGCTGTGATAGCTTACGGCTCCTTCGTAAACGCTTGCAGCGTCAGGGAGAAAAGCCGCCATGAAGATCGTCGAGCGTCAAGTCGGTGACGTGGTCATTTTGGATCTGCACGGAAAGATCCTGATCGGCGAGGGGGACGACGCCCTGCGCGACGCCGTGACGAAGCTCGTCGATGCTGGCAAGAAGAAGATCCTCCTGAACCTGGCCGACGTGCCCTACGTGGACTCCGCGGGCCTGGGTGAGATCGTTCGCTGCTACACCACCGTGAGCCGGAAGGGCGGCAAGCTGAAGCTGATCAACCTCACCAAGAAAATCCAGGACCTTCTCTCGATCACCAAGCTGCTCACGGTCTTCGAGACCTACGACTCCGAAGCCGACGGCGTCAAGAGCTTCTAGGGCCCCGTTTCCCCGCCGCCAGGAAAGAGGGCGGGCGGACGGGGCGCCCCGCCCCGGCCTCAAATGACCGCCGCCCGGGCCCTCATCGTCTCCCTCCGCCCGCACCAGTGGACCAAGAACCTGGTGGTGTTCGCCCCCCTTGCCCTGTCCAAGCACCTGTTCGAGGCGGAGGCCTTCAGCCGCGCCGCCCTCGCCTTCATCCTCTTCTGCGGGCTCTCGGGCGCGGTCTACCTGGTCAACGACCTGGCCGACCTCGACCGGGACCGTCGGCACCCGCTGAAGCGGCTGCGCCCTTTGGCCAGCGGGGCCCTCGCCCCCCGGGCGGCCGCCCTCTTGGCCGCGATCCTCACCCTCGTCTGTCTGGGGCTGGGGACGCTCCTGGGCGGCCCCTTCGCGCTCGCCGCCCTCATCTACCTGCTCCTGAACCTCGCCTACTCCCTCGGGCTCAAGGGAGTGGTGATCCTGGACGTGATCGCGATCAGCCTGGGCTTCGTGCTGCGGGCGGTGGCGGGGGCCTTGGCCATCGCCGTCCGGTTCAGCGACTGGCTGCTCGTCTGCACCACCCTGCTCGCCCTCTTCCTGGCCCTGGCCAAGCGCCGGCACGAGCTGACCTCCCTGAACGACGCCGCTCCCGACCACCGCCCCATCCTGGCCGAGTACAGCCCCTACCTCCTGGACCAGATGATCTCCGTGGTGACCGCCTCCTGCCTCATGGCCTACGCCTTCTACTGCATGGCCCCGGAGACGGTGGAGAAGTACCGCACCGACCGCCTGGCCTGGACCATCCCCTTCGTTCTCTACGGCATCTTCCGCTATCTTTACTTGGTGCACCGCCGGGAGCAGGGGGGCAGCCCCACCGACATCCTCCTCACCGACCGGCCCCTGCTCCTGGACGTGGCCCTCTGGGCCCTGACCATCATCCTGATCGTCTACACCGCGGGGGGCGCGCCCGTGCCCCGGGGGAGATGAGCGTGGCCAACGAGATCAAGTCCGGGGGGGACGTGAACGTGGAGGAGGTGATGCGCCAGATCCGGGAGCGGATCGCGCAGAGGAAGAAGGAGGTCATGACGGAGGAGGAGGTCCGGGACATCGCCGAGCACCGGCTGGAGGGCGTGCTCGAGCCCCACGACTTCAAGGTCGACTTCCTCCGGGACTTCCGGGCCGAGCCCGCGCGCTGGAACTTCGCCTTCGGTCCCGACACCCTCTACCGGAGCAGCCGGGGCGCGGTGGGGCGGGCCCTGGAGACCATCCGCGGGGCGCTGCGGCCCGTGCAGAAGCTCTTCTGGAACCCCAACCCCATGATCTCCGCCCTCTCCCGGCAATCCGACCTCAACAAGTACTACGTCCACCTCCTCCACAACCTGACCCTCGAGGTCACGCGCCTGAACCTGGAGATCCAGAACCTCAAGAACCGCAGCCTCGAGCTCCAGGGGCGGCTGGACCTCCAGATCCGGCGCGAGAAGGAGCTGGAGTCGATGGTGGTCTTCCGCGGCGAGAGCGGCGGCAAGCCCCGCTGAGGGAGGAGTGAGGCCTCGAGTCCACCAGCTCCTCGCCGCCCTCTCCTACGGCGACGCCATCGGCAACGAGGCGCTGGCCATCCAGGCCCACCTCCGGGGGGCGGGGTTCGACTCCGAGATCTTCACGGAGAAGATCCAGCCCCGGATGGCGGCCCTGGCCCGGCCCCTCTGGGAGTACCCGCGGGTCTCGAGCGCGGACACGGTCTGCCTCTTCCACTTCTCGATCGGGAGCGCGGCGGGGCGGCTCATCTACTTCGCCCCCGATCGGCTGGTGGTCATCTACCACAACATCACCCCCGCCCGCTTCTTCCTGGGCTTCCACCCCCACCTGGCCGGGCTCTGCTACCACGGACGGCGCGAGCTTCGGTCCTTCGTCCCCCGCACCGAATTGGCCCTGGGCGACAGCGAGTTCAACCGGCGCGAGCTGGAGGAGGAGGGGTTCAAAAGGACGGGGGTCCTCCCCATCGTCCTGGACCTGGAGCGCTACCGCCGCCCCTCCTCCCCCGTGATCCGCGGGCTCTACGGGGACGGCCGCACCAACCTGCTCTTCGTGGGCCGCATCATCCCCAACAAGCGGATCGACGACCTCATCCGGGTCTTCGCCGTCTACCAGCGCTACCACGATCCCCGGAGCCGGCTCCTGCTCGTGGGGGACCACCGCGGCCACGAGCGGTACTTCGACCGCCTGCAGGAGATGGTGCGGGAGCTGCGCCTCCAGGAGGTGGTTTTCACCGGCCAGGTCGACGACGACGACCTCCTGGCCTACTACTCGGTGGCGTCCCTCTTCCTCTGCCTCTCCGAGCACGAGGGCTTCTGCGTGCCCCTGCAGGAGGCCATGAGCTTCGGCATCCCCGTCATCGCCTACGACGCGGGGGCGGTCAAGGAGACCCTCCACGGGGGAGGGATCCTCTTGAAGGACAAGCGCCCGGAAGAGGTGGCGGAGCTCGTGCGGAGCGTCCTCACCGACGCTTCCCTGCGCCAGGCGGTTCTCTCCGCGCAGGAGCGCGCGGTCCAGGAGCTCCGCGCCACGGACTTCTCGGCCCTGCTCAGGGAGCGGCTGGGCCCCGTGCTGGGGGGGCGGTGAGGATCGACCAGTGGGTCCCGACCCTCCACCGCGGGGACGCCATCGGCGACTCCGCCCGCCTCATGCGGGACGCGTTCCGCTCCTGGGGCCACCGCGCGGACGTCTACGCCCTGGAGCTCGACCAGGACCTCGTGGGCGACGGGCGGGCGTTCTCGGAGTGGCGAGCGGGGGGCCCCAAGGACGTGGTCCTCCTCCACTACGCGCTCCCCTCACCCTTGACCCCCGCCCTCCGGGAGCACCGCGGCCGGCGCGTCCTTCTCCACCACAACATCACGCCTCCCCACTACTTCCTGGGCTACGATCCGGAGATGGTGCGGATCTGCGCCCTGGGACGGGATGAGCTTTCAACACTCGCCGGCCACGTGGACCTCGGCCTGGCGGACAGCGAGTTCAACCGCCGCGAGCTTCAGGCCCTGGGCTTCCCGAAGACGGGCGTGCTGCCCATCTACCTGGACTTCCGCCGCTACCGCGAGCCCCCCAACCCCGTTTTGAAACGCCTCCTCGAGGATGGCCGCACCAACCTCCTCTTCGTGGGGCGCGTGGCCCCCAACAAGCGCCACGAGGACCTGATCCGCCTGGCCTCCTACTGGAAGAAGTTCATCTCCCCCGGCCTCCGCCTCCTGCTGGTGGGGAAGCTACCCCGGCCCCGGGCCTACTTCGACGCCCTGCAGTCCCTCTTCTACGAGGAGGGGTTCACGCCCGGGGAGGTGGTCTTCACCGGCCACGTCGACCACCAGGATCTCCTGGCCTGCTACGCGGGGGCCGACCTCTTCGTGTCCATGAGCGACCACGAGGGCTTCGGGGTCCCCCTCCTCGAGGCCATGCTGATGCGGGTCCCGGTGCTGGCCTACCGGGCGGCGGCGGTCCCCGACACCCTGGGCCCGGCGGGGGTGCAGTTCACGGAGAAGAGGCTGGACGAGGTGGGGGAGGCGGCCCGCCTCCTGGTCACGGACCAGGCGCTCAGGCTCGCGGTCCTGGCCGGCCAGGACAAAAGGCTCGAGGCCTTCGCCCCCCCCGCGGTGGAGGGGGCCCTGCGGGCGTACGTGGAGTCGCTGTGAGCGAGGCCCCGCCCATCGCCTTCGTGGTCCAGCGCTATGGCCCCGAGATCACGGGCGGCTCGGAGTCGCTGGCCCGGGCCCTGGCCGAGCGGCTGGCCGCGGAGTACCGGATCACCGTCTTCACGACCTGCGCGCGCGACTACGTGACCTGGCGCAACGAGCTTCCGGAGGGGAGGGAGTGCCTCTCCGGGGTGGAGGTGCTCCGCTTCCCGGCCGAGGAGGAGCGGGACCTCTCCTCCTTCAACGCCTTCTCGGAGGAGCTCTACGCCCGCCCCCGTACTGAGGAGGAGGAGCTCCTCTGGCTCCGGCGCCAGGGCCCGTACGTGCCCCGCCTCCTGGGCGAGCTCGAGGCGGGGAAGGCGCGCTTCGAGGCGGTGCTGTTCTTCACCTACCTCTACTACCCGACCTACTGGGGGCTTCAGGCCGCGCCCGAGCGGTCGATCCTGGTCCCCACCGCCCATGACGAGCCCCCCCTGCGCTTCGGGATCTACGCCAAGATGTTCGAGCTCCCGCGCGCCCTGGCCTTCCTGACCCGCCCCGAGGAGGCGCTGGTGCGCGAGCGCTTTCCCCTGCGCGGCCGTCCCGCGGTGGTGGCGGGGATGGGGGTGGAGACCCCGGGCGCCCCCGACGTCACGGGCTTCCGCGCCCGTCACCGCCTCCCCGGCCCCTACGCCCTCTACGCCGGACGCATCGACGCCGGCAAGGGCTGCGCGGACATGATCGCGTCCTAC
>DATMQU010000773.1:0-2076 GCA_035566715.1 Vicinamibacteria bacterium | reverse complement strand
GGGGTACGTAGTTGAACCACGCCCGCGGCGGGAACCCGGTCCGGGTGGCCTCTTCCAGCGCGGCGCGCTCCTCGTCGTTCAGCCCGGCGTAGGGGTCGCCGCTTCCGCCCGGCTCGATCGCATCGATGATCGACGGCCACTTGTCCTTCAGCACGCGGAGAGCGTTGACGCGCACCGTGAAGCAATTGGGGATGGATTGCGGCGAGCCCATGACGTAGGGAACGAACCCGTCCCACACGCCGGTCGTCATCTCCGCGCTGGTGACCGTTTGGTAGGCGCCGCCGCTCCCGCCGTAGAGATAGCCGTAAATGCGGTGGGGTCCGTAGATCTCGGCCGCCACCACTCGAGAGAACTTCGCGGCCTCAGCGTTGACCCGATAGCCACGGATCGTCGTGTCGGCCTGGCCGCGGGCCGAACCCTCCGCGGTACGAGGATTGTCGCTGCCGCCCATGTTCGTCTGTACCGAATAGCCGCCACTTGCAAGGGCGAACGCGACGTTGCGCGGCGTGGCGTCCTCCCCGGCGAGCAACTGATGGGTTGCCTGGAAGAAGCGTCCTTGGTACTCCTCTCCCGGCGGGAAGCAGAACGAGAACTTGGCGTCGGTGCCCGTGAACCCTCCGTGGACATAGAGATGGCGCGCCCTGACGGGCGGAGCGCCACCGTCCTGCGTCGTGATGGTGCCGGGGAACACCGGGGCGTCCGCCGGCTCATCGCGCCACTCCCGGACATCTACGTATGGCTGATTGAAGCGGGGGTCCGTAGAACTCGCGGTGACGAACAAGGCGCCCCGTTCGTCGGTCTTCGACTCGGTCATCATCACCCCTTTCGATTTTGTCGCGAACCCTACCGGGCGCCCCTTCTAAGGCGGTGAGGCGCTTCATTCGACTCCGGGCCTAACAACAAGGCGAGAGCGACACGCGGATCGCCACCGGCGACGGTGCGGTGCCCGGAGATACGCTCCGGCCCTAGTTCGACCGGAGGGGCTGGGACGGATGGAGATAGTCCAGGAAGTCTGCGAGCGCGGTGTTGTCGAGCGAAGGGTCGGGCTCAAGGTGGAGGGCGGCGAGACGGTGCCGGGGATCGTCTGGTTGCCGGAGGCCGCCACTGGGCCCCGACCGACGGTGATCCTCGGCCACGGAGGTGTGGTCCACAAGCGCGCCCCTGAGGTGCTTGGGCTCGCCCGGCGCCTTGTGCGGCACCGGGGCTACGCAGCCGTCGCCCTCGACGCTCCCGAGCACGGCGAGCGCATCACCGACAAGGAGGCGGCCCGGGCCAGGCGCCGTTCTGTTCAGGCTCGCATCGACCAGGGGCCCGGCGCCGGCCTGCCCGTCGTGATAGGCGCCAACCAGGCGGCGGGATTCGCCGCCCGCCTGGCCGCCCACATCGGGGAGCTCACCGCCTTGGTCGACGACCTCGTCACGACCGGGTTCATCGACGATCGGCTGGGCTACTGGGGGATGTCGATGGGCACCGGCATCGGTCTCCGCTTCGTGGCCTCCGAACCCCGGGTGAAGGCCGCCGTGCTCGGGCTGGCCGGCTTGGGCGTCGGTATGGGCGGGGCCGAGTTCGAGACGGCAGCCCGCTCTCTACAGGTGCCGATCCTCTTCCTCCTCCAGTGGGACGACGAGTTGATCGCACGCGATGCAGGCCTCGCGCTCTTCGATGCCATCGGCTCGACCGACAAGACCCTCCACGTCAGCCCAGGGGGTCACGTCCAGGTGCCGGTCTTCGAGAACGACTCCGCCGAGTCGTTCTTCGTCCGGCACCTCGGCGCAGGCGCGTAGCCCCGCCAGGGTCGGGACCCGCCCGAGTATCACCTGCGTCGGTACTGACCTCGGAGAACAGGCAGAGCCCGCGGTGGGAATCGAACCCACGACGTTCGCATTACGAGTGCGACCCTCTGCCGACTGAGGTACACGGGCGAGCCGGGCCACCGCCCGACGGAGTCAGCGTAGCCGCGCCTGCTCAGCGCGGCGGCTGGATCCGAAGCAGGAGAGCCTGGAGAAGGAGCGTCTCGTTGGGGTTGCGGATCAGCGCCTCGGCCGCCTCCTGAATGGCGGCGAGGGCCGCCAGCGC
>DATMQU010000772.1:0-7708 GCA_035566715.1 Vicinamibacteria bacterium | reverse complement strand
GTCAGGATCCCCGTCTGGTGCGCCGCTTCGATGGCCTGGTTGACGGGGACGGCCAGGCCGAAGTCGTCCCCGGTCACGATGAGCCGCTTCAAGGCCCGGGCTCGCGGGCCACCATGCGCCCGTCGTGGGTCAGGTTGAACTGCTCCCCCCGCCAGATGACGGTGGGCTGGATGAAAGCCAGGGCCCAGGAGACGAGTCCGGCCAGGTCGCGCAGCGGAAGCAGGCCCAGGCTTCGCGTGCTTCGGACGTCCCCCAGCCCGAAGCGGAGGCACGCCCCGGCGGCGAGGAGCCGGGCGGCGAGGGCGAGGGCGAGGACCTCGAGACCCAGGGGGTCGAAGAGGCGGACGGCCGCGAAGAGGAGCGCGAATGGCACACCGCGCACGAGAAGCGTCCCGAGGAACCCCCAGGGGTTGGCGGCGCGCGTGTTCTGGTCCCAATAGACCTGGTGGTTCCACCACTGCCGCGGCGACTTCAAGTCCACAATCGTATCTACGAAATAGGGGGCAACGGCGATGCGCTTGCCGGCGGCGAGGATGCGCCGACCCATCTCGAAGTCCTCCACCAGGTAGTCCGAGAGGGCGGAGAGGCCCCCGATCTCGGCAAGGACAGAGGTGGAGAGGGCGGTCGAGGCCCCGAGCACGAACCGGGAGGCCCCGCTCCAGGAGGCGAAGACCAGGCTGGGCACAAAATCGGCGTTGAGGGTGAGCTGCTCCAGGGCCTCGTACCAGCGCTCCGCCCCTACCGCCTTGTAGAACGTGCAGGCGCAGCCCACTCCCGGCTCGGCCAGAAGCGGCACGATCGTCCCCAGGTAGTCGGGTCTCAGGCGAACGTCGCTGTCGCTGATGACGAGGATGGGGTGGCGGGCCCGGGGCAGCGCGCCCAGCAGATTCCGAATCTTGCCGTTGGGGGCGGTTTGGGCGTCGTCGACCACCACGTCGACTTTGGCGGAACCGAACTCCTGTTGGAGCCGGTGGAGGAGGGGGAGCGCGGGGTCGTCCTTTCTTTGCACGGAGAAGATGACCTGGAACTCGGGATAGTCCTGCACGCACGTACTGCGGAGGTTCTCCTCCAGGCCCTTCTCCAGTCCATGAATCGGCTTTAGAACGGTGACGGGCGGAGAGAAGGCAGGCCCCGATCGGCCTCGTCCCGCCCCCCGGAGGCGGAGCACGGCGGCCAGACAGAGGAAGCCGTAAAGAGACCCTCCCCCCACGGGCAAGAGCAGCGTCCACTGCAGGGCGGGCCAGGGCGTCAACATTGGAGCGCTTGAAACACGGTGACCCGGCGGGAGGGCGGCTCCCTCATGACGTCACGGCCTTCGCTCGAGAGCGGGTATTGTCGCTCAATTCCGCGCCCGCCCGGGGTGCCGGCGCGGCCTCCTCCCTCAGGAACCCCTCGACAAAGCCGGCCAGGCGCTCCGCCCCGGATCGAGTCCGGGTGCGCAGGGCGATCAAGTCGGGCACGAGCCCTGGGCGCAGGAGGGCCTGCCGCACAACCTTGGCTCGGCTGAGGCCGCCGTCGGGATCCTGGCAGTGGGCGAGGAGCTCGGGCAGGTCCTCCTCGGCCACGTCGAGGACGCTGCGGAGGATCAGGTAGGGGAGGCCCTTCTCCGCGGCCACCCGCGCCCAGGCCGCGGATTCCAAGTCGACCGCGGCGGGCTGGGCGGGGGAGCACGTTCGCCAGAGCGAGGCCTTGCCCTCCGCGCTCCAGACCAGCTCCTCCACGGTCACGAGGGTGGCCCGGCGGGGGGCCCCCTCCGAGCGCAGGGCGTGTTCCACCCAGGAGACATCCGGTGCCCCGAGCGCGGCCGAGGCGTCCCGGACGGGATCGCCCACGAGAATCTCTCCTCCGCTCAGGCCCGGGGAGAGGCCCCCCGCGACCCCCGCTCCCACGAGGCCGCGCACGGAGAAGGCCTCGAGCAATGCCCGCACCCCCCGGTCCGCCCTCCGCCGGCCCACTCCGGTGCAGGTCAGGACCACGGGTTTTCCCGCGAGCTGGCCCAGGAAGTAGCGGGAGGAGAGAACCCGGGTCGCGCGCTCGTTCGATATCCGCCTTCGAAAGGGGGCGAGCTCTTCGGGGAGGGCGGTGACGATGGCCAGGAGGGGGGGCGATCCCCCCCCACCCTCTCCCCGGGCCCCCGGCCCGCTAGCGGGAGTGGACATAACCGTTGTCACGAAACCAATGGACCGCCCGCTCGAGGGCCTCCTCGACGGCGGTCTGGGGAAGCCCCAGCTCGCGCACGGCCTTGCTGGCATCGAAGAACATGCGATGACGGGAGAGTCGGACGCTCTCGATCGGTATCTCCGGAGAGCGCCCGACCAGCCGGGCGAGGGACGTGTCCACCGCGGCCACGGCCAGGGGAAGCCAGTGGGGGACGCGGAGGCGCGGAGCGGGGAGGCCGGTCAGCCGAGCCAGCGTGTCCAAGATCTCCTTTAAGGTCATGTTCCGGTGCCCGAGGATGTATCTCTCGCCCGCCCGGCCCTTCTCCGCGGCCAGGACATGGCCCTCGGCGACGTCGCGGACGTCCACCACGTTCAGGCCGGTCTCCACATAGGCGGGCATGCGGCGGTTCAGGAATCGGACCAGGATTTGGCCCGTGGGCGTGGGTTTGACGTCCAGCTCGCCGACGGGCGTGGAGGGATTGACGATGACGAGGGGGAGCCCCTGGAGGGACCACTCCTCCGCGACCCGCTCTGCCTGGAACTTGCTGCGCTTGTAGTGGCCGACCATGTCCCCGGCGGCCACCGGGGTCTCCTCGGTGGCGGGCTGCCCGTTCCGGTTGAGGCCCAGGGTCCCCACCGAGCTTGTATAGACGACCCTCGAGACCCCCGCCTCGGCGGCGGCGCGGAGCACGTTCCGGGTTCCCTCGACGTTGCTCGCGTACGTCTCGCGGGGATCGCGCACGTAGAGCCGGTAGTCGGCGGCGCAGTGGAACACCGTGGCCACGCCTTTGGTCGCCCGCTGGAGGGACGCGACATCCGTGAGGTCGCCTTGAACGATCTCGACGGGCAGTCCCGCGAGGTTGCGCTGATCACTGGTGGCCCGCACCAGGCAGCGCGGATGCTCGCCCCGCCGCAGGAGGGCGCGCACAATGTGAGCGCCCAGGAAGCCCGTGCCGCCGGTGACGAGGGTGGGGCCGGAAGACGAGCCCATGGACTCGAGACTCGACCCCCTCCCCGAAGGCCCGCTTCAGCCCAACAGGTTCCAGGCCACGAGCCGGACCATGTCCCCCGGGCTCTTGGGGAGCTCGCGGACCACGGAGGCCTCGAAGCCCGAGTGCATCGCGCAGTTCTGGCACCGCGGGTCGGTGCGGGATTCCCAGTAGGGCCAGTTCGTGCCGTTCCAGAACTCCTCCCATGAGAAGGTGTAGGTCTCGCCGATCAAGTAGCACGGTCCCTTCCAGCCTCGGGGGGTGAAGGTGACCGTACTCCAGGGAGAGCATTTGTACTCGCGGAGGCCGGCCGCGAACTCCAGGAACATCGGTGTCGAGGTCAAGCGGTACCGCTTCGAGATCTCCAGGATCTTCCCGAACTTCTTCTGGATCTCGACCTTGGTCATGAAGATGTCGCGCTCCACCGATTCGTAGTGGTAACCGGGGGTGACGAGCATTCCCTCCACCCCCAGCTCGCTCAGGAGGTGGCACAGCTCCTCGACCTCGTCCACCTCGGTGTCCTTGAATACGGTCATGTTCGCCATCATGTGATGGCCCAGCTCGAGGCCTTGCTTGATCATGGCCAGGGCCTTGTCGAAGACGCCCTCCCGGCCGCAGACGCGGTCGTGGGTCTCGCGGAGGCCGTCGAGGTGCACGTTGATCATCAGCCGCTTGTTGGGCGGGATGCGCCCGTAGACGTTCTCGTCCAGGAGGAGTCCGTTCGTGCAGAGGTAGATGTGCCGGCTGCGGGCGATGATTTCCGTCACCAGCTGGGGGAGCTCGGGATAGAGGGTGGGCTCCCCTCCGCAAAGAGAGACCACCGGGGCGCGAGATTCCTCCACCGCCTTCAGGCACGCGTCCAAGGGCAGGCGATCCTTGAGCTTTCCCGTGTGACGTTCGACGGCGCAGCCGATGCACGCGAGGTTGCAGGCGTACAGCGGCTCCAGCATCAGCACGTAGGGGAATCGCTTGTTCCCGCGGAGGGCGTTGCGGACCTGGTTGCGGATCATGTCCGTGGTGATGTGCAGGGGGTATCTCATGCCCGCATCTCCTCGATGAGCGCGAAGGGCGCGGTCGTGCCCTCGAGCGGTTGCAGACTCTGGAAGACCCCCAGGGCCAAGAGCGGGGAATAGACGGCATAAAGGTGATAACGCAAATAGAAGACCTTGGGGAACCCGGTGCCCGTCCAGTAGTCGTCGCGCCAGGATCCGTCCGGGCCCTGGGTGCGCAGCAGATACTCGAGGGCCCGGCGGACGCCCGGGGAGTCCAGGTGGTTTAGGGCAAAGAGCGCGAGCAAGGCCCATGAGGTCTGCGAGGCCGTGCTGGGTCCGATCCCCTTCCGGGCGGGATCATCGTAGGAAGTGGGCAACTCCCCCCAGCCGCCGTCCTCGTTCTGGCAACGGTAGAGCCAGGCCGCCGCCCGCTGGTAGCGTTCCTGGCTCATGTCCTCGCCCACCTGCGCCAGGCCGCGCAGGGCCAGCCAGGTCCCGTAGAGGTAGTTGCAACCCCAGCGCCCGTACCAAGTCCCGTCTGGGGCCTGCTTCGCGCGCAGGAACGCGATCGCCCGCCTCAGGGCGGCACTCTCGGGGGGAACGCCCAAGTGATGCAGGGCCTCCAGGCCGCGGCCCGTGATGTCCTCGCAACTGGGGTCGATCATGGCGTTGTGGTCGGCGAAGGGAATGAAGGTGAGGATCTCGTTGTCGCAGCCCTTGTCGAAGGCCCCCCAACCCCCGTCGGTGTTCTGCATGCTGAAAAGCCAGCGAAGCCCCCGATCCAGGGCTTCCCGCCGGCCCTGGTCGCTGGCGGGAGGAGTCAAGCGGAGGCGGCTCAGGGTGGTCAGGGCGGCCGTGGTGTCGTCGGCGTCGGGATAGAAGGGGTTCCGGTACTCGAAGAACCAACCCCCCGGCTCCGCCTCGGGATTCCTCCGCTGGTAGTCGCCCGGCCCCCGTGCCTCGCGGTCCACGAGCCAGCGCGCTCCCTTTTCCAGGGCGGGGTGCGCGGCGGGCAGACCCGATTCGAGGAGAGCCTGGAGGGCGAGGGCGGTGTCCCAGGTGGCCGAGAAACAGGGCTGGATCCGCAGCGTATCCGCGTCCTCGATCTCCAGCTTCTCCAGCTCGCGCACTTGGCTCACAAGCAACGGGTGGTCGAGGGGGTAACCGAGGCAACGGAATGCGATGACGGTGTTGATGATGGGGGGCAGGATCGCCCCCAGCCCGTCGCTGCCTTCGAGCCGCTCCTGGATCCAGGCCTCCGCCGTCCGGAGCGCCTTCGCGCGAAGCGGGGTCAGGGAGGCGGCCTCCATCGCTTTCAGGGCCCAGTTGGCGGCGCGGAAGAAGGTGGTCCACAGTCGCTGCCGGGGCCCGCCCGCGGGGCGGCGGGGCTTCCCGGGAGCCTCCGGGCGGTGGAGCTCGTCGATGTTCGCGTGGTCCGGGACGGGGCAGGAAGGCTTCCGGGCCCAGATGATCGAGAGGGGGACGACGATGGCCCGCGACCAAGAGGAAATCCGGTAGATATTCAAAGGGAACCAGTCGGGCAGCAGGATCAGCTCGGGGGGGACGGCGGGGCAGGTTTCCCAGCCGCACTGTCCGAAGATCGACAGGTAGATCCGAGTGAAGGAGTTGCAGGCCTCTATGCCTCCCAGACCCAGGATCACGTCCCGAGCCCTGACCATGTGGGGGGCCTCGGGATCGTCTCCCATGAGCTTGAGGACAAAGTAGGCCTTGACGGAAGCGCTGACCTCGGGGGGGCCGCCGGGGTACACGGCCCAGCCCCCCCGGGGGAGTTGCTGGCGTCGGATGTACTCGGCCGCCTTCCGCGCCCGGGCCTCCCCGCTCCGGCCGAGCAGATGGAGGGTGAGTAGATATTCCGACTCCACGATCGTGTCGCCTTCGAGCTCGCCGCACCAGTGGCCGTCCGCTGCCTGCAGGGAGAGCAGGTAGCTTTGGGCGGACTCCACCGCGGCCCCCAAGCGGTCGCCGACCGACTCGTAGACGTCCTCGCTCCTAAGCTGTAGCTCCTCGACCAACGGGCCTACCCTCATGTCAGATGCACCCTCCCCTTTCGAAAGGGCTCCAATCAGAGAAGGGTGCGTTAACGGTGGTGCCTTTGTACTCAAGGCTGGACCGGGTGCGTCGACGATTCGTGGCTGCCTACCCTTTGCTCCCTTGCGCGTGGGCGCGCATGCGAGGCAAGACAACGTAGCACAGGCGGTTTTCGAGGGCAATCACCGAATGCCCAAGCCTCCAGACTCGATCGCGATGCCCCCGAGTCAGTTTCCTACGCCACACGCGTTCGCGCAAGGGGCGCGCCAAGATTGCGCCGGCCCGGTTGTTATCTTTGTTAAAGCGTGATCGCCCGTGACGCCGGTCTGTCGCTTCCCTCCTGCTCGCGGAGTCTCCCCGGGGGGGCGACAGAGGTGGCCGCAGGGAGGAGGGCGGCGGCGCGGCCCCAGGGCAACGAGCCCGTGAGCGGTGGGGAGAGGCTCTGGTCTCTCCCCGTGATGACGCCCCGCGAGGCTGGCGGCCCGGGACCAACGGATGTATAGGTAGAGGAGAGGGCGGCGGAGCCGCCAACCCTCATGTCAGGAGTCGTCCGCAGGTCCGCCGTGGCCGGGACCTGGTATCCCGGCAGCCCCCGGGCAATCGTGGCCGAGGTCGAGGAGTACCTCGCGGCGGCGGGGAGGCCCCGAGTCGAGGGGCGGCTCGTGGGCCTCATCAGCCCACACGCGGGTCTTCGCTACTCGGGTCCGGTGGCCGCCCACGGCTACGCCCTGCTCCGTGGCCGGCCCTCCCTCACCGCCGTGCTCGTCGGCCCCTCCCACCGGGCGGCCTTCCCCGGTCTCAGCATCTTCGCCAGGGGTGCGTTCGAGACCCCGCTCGGGCGGATCCCCGTTGCCGACGACCTGGCCGCCGCCCTCCAGGCCGCGGAGCCCGCGATCCAAGACCTGCCCGGGCCCCATACCGAGGAGCACTCCCTAGAAATGCAGCTGCCATTCCTGCAGCACCTCGTCCCCGCCCTGCGCATCGTGCCTATCCTGATGGGTAGTCAGTCCCGGGCCGAGGTGGAGGTCCTGTGGCGTGCCCTCGCCCGCGTTCTCCCCGGACGCGATGTCCTCCTCATCGCCTCCACGGATCTCAGCCACTATCAATCCGCGCCCGTGGCCCACCGTCTGGACGCCCTCGTCACCGGTGACGTCGAGCGCTTCGATGCCGACGGCCTGCAGGAGCGCCTCGAATACTCGCCCGGCCATGCCTGCGGGGGGGGGCCCTTGGTGGCGGTGATGAAGGCGGCCCGGGCCCTAGGAGCGGACCGCTCCGCGATCCTGCGCTACGGGGACAGCGGCGACGTGGGGGAGGGAGACAAGAGCCGCGTGGTGGGCTACCTATCCGCCGCCCTCGTCGCGGGCGTGGCCTAAACAGGTGGAGCTCTCGGCGGAGGACGGCCGTCGCCTCCTTCTCACCGCTCGGCGTGCGATTGCCGCACATCTAGCGGGGGGAAGGCCACCCCGGGAGGAGCCGACCCCCGGCTTGCGCGCGGCCCGCGGCGCCTTCGTCACCCTCC
>DATMQU010000771.1:0-8358 GCA_035566715.1 Vicinamibacteria bacterium | reverse complement strand
ACTGCACCCGCGGGTTCGTCGCCGACAACACCTTCGTGATCGCCGCCGTCAACGACGTCTTCCCGTGGTCCACGTGCCCAATCGTCCCCACGTTCACGTGCGGCTTCGACCGGTCAAACTTCTCCTTGGACATGCTGTTCCCTCGGTCTTCTCTCTATCGCGGCCCGGGTCCCCACGCATCGCCCGGGCCTGAACGCCCGGCGCCGCCGGTGGAGCCCACGACCAGGATTGAACTGGTGACCTCGTCCTTACCAAGGACGCGCTCTACCGACTGAGCTACGTGGGCGTCGTCCTTCTTCGAACTGGTGAACCCTCGACCGCTCGACCCCGTCCCCCGGAACCCCCGCTCGTTTCCCCTCCGCCCCCACCGCCGGTGGAGCGGGCGACGGGATTCGAACCCGCGACATCCAGCTTGGAAGGCTGGAGCTCTACCAGCTGAGCTACACCCGCCTCGACGACGCCCGGCGTCCTTCTCGAAGCCGACCATCCACGACGGATGGTGGGGAGGGAAGGATTCGAACCTTCGTAGCCCTAGGGGCGTCAGATTTACAGTCTGATGCGTTTGACCGCTTCGCTACCTCCCCTTTTCGTCCCGAACCCTCGCCCAGGCTCGAGGGCCGCCGGCTCTCAGGGCTCACCATCCTCTTCGGGGACGGCTCTCCAGCAGCTCCGGCGGGTGGAGCTGGCGGAGGGAATTGAACCCCCGACCCGCTGATTACAAATCAGCCGCTCTACCGCTGAGCTACGCCAGCGACAAACCCCAACTTTACCAAACGCGTCCGGTTGATGCAAGCGGAATGCCGGCCCCCCCCTCCGCGGGCGAAAAGCCCGGAGCCCTCCCGGCCCCTCACCGCCGGCGCCGACGCCGTCGGCGGCGGCGTCCGCTCCCCCCCCCGCCGGCGGCCGGGTTTCCGGGGGCGGCCGGGCCCTGCTGCGGACCCGGCCCCGGTGGCCCCCCCGCGGGCCCCGGGCCCGGCCCCGCTGGGCGGGGGGCGCCGGGGGGGCCCGGGCGGCCCCGGCGGTGGTGACCCCGCCTTCCCCCGGGCGGCGGCGCGCCGCCGGCACCCGTCCGGACCGAGCGGTCGCCCGGGCGGCGCCCCTCTGGGCGGCCCCGTCGGAAGCCAACCGGCTTCAGTATGGTCGGCCCCGCCCAGGCCGCCTCCTCGTGCAGCTCCACGACTCCCCCCCGGCCCTCCTCGGTCAGCTCCTCGCCCTCGCCCTCGCCCTCCCCGTCTCCCTCCGCCTGCCCCGGCTTGAGGCCGTAGCCGAGGGCGCCGGGGTCGTGCTCGGCGTCCTCCGGCCCCGGACCCACGATCTGCGCGAGCGCGGAGGGGGGTCGGATTGGAATGGGGCGGACATGGCTCGGGACGGAGCCCCGCTGCCGGATCACTTCGTAGAGCGCGATGCCGGCGGCCACGCTCACGTTCAGGGACGAGACGTGGCCGAAGAGGGGCAGGCCCACCAGGTGATCGCAGTGCTCCCGCACGAGCCGCCGGATCCCCTTGCCTTCCCCCCCCAGCACGAGGGCGATGGGCCGTCGGAAATCCACGCTGTCCCAGCGCTCCGTACCCGCGGCGTCGAAGCCCACCACCCAGATGCCGCGCTCCTTGAGGGTGGAGAGGGCCTGGACGAGGTTGCCGATCCGGGCCACCCGCACGTGCTCCAGCGCGCCCGCCGAGGCCCGGTTCACCGTCTCCGAGAGGCCGGCGCTGTGGCGTTCGGGGAGAAGCACGCCGTCTGCACCCGCCGCCTCCGCGGTGCGGAGGATCGCACCCAGGTTCCGGGGGTCCTCGACGCCGTCGAGCACGACCAGGAGGGCGGGATCCCGCACCGCCTGCAAGAGGCTGGGCAGATCGACCGAGGGCTTGGCGGAGACGACCGCGATCAGCCCCTGATGGGGGACGCCGGGCGCCATGCGGTCCAGCGTCTCGCGGGTCTCGAAGCGCAAGGGGATGGCCATCTGGCTGGCCCGGGCGATGGCCTCGGAGACGCGCCGGCTGCGCAGGCCCTTGACCACGAGCAGACGATCGAAGTGCCGGGTGCCCGCGCTCAGGGCCTCGAGAACGGGGTTGATGCCGCAAATGAGGTTCATGGGTTATGGGTCTGAGAGTTGCTTCCGGTGATGGGATCGACATTTAGGCTGTTGCCCAAGCCGGCTCGCGGAAAGAGGTTGCGGGGAGGGGTCTTCAAGCCACCGTCGCTCCCCCCCCGGGGCTCGAAGGGGCCGAGACCCAGAAGCCCGTTCCGGACGGTGACCCGCTGGGTGGTCGGGGAGGGCTCGGCCAGGATCTTGGGGAGGAGTCCGTCCACGACCTCGTTCATGACCATGAGGAGCGGCCGCTGCTCCTTGGGCAGCGCAGAGTGCTTGGCGGTGTCTGCCGCCGCGGCCGCCCCCGCGCGCGAGAAGGCCGAGACCGCCAGGAGCGTGGCCACCACGCGCGCGCGCACGTCACGCCCCCTTCCGCAGAAGTACGGTGGCCTGGGCCGCGACGCCCTCCTCCCGGCCCAGGGCCCCGAGGCCATCCGTGCTCTTGGCCTTGACGGAGACCTCCTCCAGACCGATGCCGAGGCAGCGGCTGAGCGCGTGCCGCATGGCCTCCGTGTGGGGGGCGAGGGCGGGGGCCTGGGCGATGACCGTGACGTCCACGTTCTCGATCCGGTAGCCGCGCTCCCCGACCAGGCGCGCGACCTCCTCCAGGAAGATCAGGCTGGAAGCCCCCTTCCAGCGGCCATCGGTGCTCGGGAAGTGCCGGCCCATGTCCCCCGCCGCCGCCGCGCCCAGGAGCGCGTCGCACAGGGCATGGATGAGGCAGTCGCCGTCGGAGTGCCCCTCGAGGCCGCGGTCGTGCTCCACCTCGACCCCGCCCAGCACCAGGGGCCGGCCCCGCGTCAGCCGATGGGCGTCAAAGCCCGTGCCCACCCGATAGTCGCTCACGCCCGGGCCCCGGCCTGCGCGATGACGCCCTCGGCCCAGAGCATGTCCTCGGGGGTCGTGATCTTGCGGTTCAGGGCCGACCCCTCCACCGTGGCCACCGCCAGCCCCAGGCGCTCCACCGCCATGGCCTCGTCGGTCAGGGTGACCCGGTCCCGGAAGGCCTCCTCGTAGGCCCGCGTGAGCAGGGAAAAGCGGAAGCCCTGGGGTGTCTGCGCCGCCCCCAGCTCCGATCGGTCCAGGGTTTCCACCACCCGCCCGCCGCGGACGCGCTTCACCGTGTCTGCGATCCCGAGCACGGGCAGGGCGGCTCCGCTCTCCGCCGCCGCCCTCGCCACCGCGTCGATCAAGGCCACGTCCACGAAGGGCCGGGCGGCGTCGTGGACGAGCACCACACCCTCGAAGCCGTCGGGCACCTCCTTCATCCCCCGGAGCACCGAGTCCTGGCGCCGGGTCCCCCCCCCCACGACGGCGCGCAGCTTTCTGAGGGGCCGGAGCAACTCGCGCGCGGGCTCCACCTCGCTCTCGGGAACGACGGCCACCAGGGCCCCGACCGAAGGCGCAGCCTCGAAGGCCAGGGCGGCCTTCAGGAGCAGCGGCTGCCCGCCCAGGGGTCGGAAGGCCTTGGGGCCGCCGGCCCCCAAGCGCTCCCCGCGCCCGGCAGCCACCAGGATGGCGAGGGCTTCCATAAGTGGCGCCTCTCCACGGAGAGAGGTGCAACTCTCAGCGTATCCGCTCCTTAAGTGACGGTCAAACTCCCGGGGGGGGCGCCTACGGCGGGCAGGACGGCGAGGCTCTCGGGCTCGGTCGTGCGGAGGAGGCGCGCGCACGTGCGCTGGGCCTCGCCCACGTGGTCGCGCAGGGCCTCGCGGGCGTTCTCCATCTGGACGAGGCCACGGGAGAACCGCCCCTCCACTTCCTCGTCGATCCTCCGGAGCGACTCGTCCAAGGCCCGGAGCCGCGCCGAGAGCTGATCGGTGTCCACGACCGATCCGAAGCGAAGGGTCAGGCGATAGAGGGCGAGCACGTAGGGGAGGGCCAGCGAGTAGGGCACCACGAGAACTCCCTCGCGATAGCCGTCGCCGTGGGCCTCGGGCGCCGCCGCGTAGACGGCGTCGGGGACGGCCAGGAGCGCGAGGGACAGCGTCCGCTCGGGGTCCAGGTACTTGCCCATGTCGCGGATGCGGCCGCGCACGTCCCGGGCCACCTGCTCGCAAAGCCGCCGGCGCTCCTGCGCATCGTCGGCCTCCGCCAGCCGCTCCAGGCTGGCCGCGCTCGTCCACTTGCTATCGATGGGAAGGAATCGGCCCCCCGGCAGCCGCAGCGCATACTCCACGACCTTGCTGCCGAAGGCCACGTTGCAGGCGAGCAAGTCGGGGGGAAGCTGGGCGAAGGCGCGGGCCAGGATGTTCTCGCCCGCGGCCCCCCGGCTGCCGGAGCCGGCCACCACCGCCTCCAGGCGCCGCAGGCTCTCCGCCGCCTCGTCCATCTGCCGCGCCCGCCCCTGCTCCAAGGCCTTCACCTCGGCCAGGGCGCGATGCGCCTGGCCGATCTCACCCCGGATCCCCTGGGCCGCATCCGCGATCTCGCGCAGAGAGGCTTCCCGCCCGCGGTGCATCTCGCTCTTGAGCTCCTCCTGGGCGCGGCCCACGCGGACGAGCTCGCCCTGGAGCTGGGCCAGGCTGCGGGCGAGGGCATCGAGGGCGGGCGCGGTCCGGGGCTCGCGCCGGGCGAGAAGCACGGCCACGGCCACGATCGCGGCCGCCAGGAGCGCGAACCCCACGAGTTCCATCACGGGACGAGCATGGCACACCCGGGTGCCGGGAGGGGTCCGGGGGGGAACGCTTTAGTCTCCGGCCGCTTTTTCCAGGGCCTTCACGACCGCCCCGATGTCCTCCTGCCCATACCCCTGGGCCCGGGCGGCCTGGAAGACCTCCCGGATGGCGGCCAGACCGGGCAGGGGCAGGCGTTGGGAGGCGGCCTCGGCCAGCATCAGGGTCTGGTCCTTGACCAGGAGGTCTATCGAGAAGTGGGTGTCGAAGTCCCGCCGGGCGATGGCGGCCCCCTTGAAGGCGTAGTAGGGAGAGGAGTAGCCGGAGGCCATCACGACCTCGAGCAGGGTCTCGATCGGGACCCCGGCCTTGCGGCCCACGAGGATGCCCTCGCACAAGCCTTCGAGCATGAAGGAGATAAGGGTGTTGCCGATGAGCTTGACCACCGAGGCTTGACCCGTTTCGCCGCAGTAGATGGCCTTGCTGCCCATGTCCATCATCACCGGCATCAGCTCCTCGTGCACTTCCCGGCGGCCCCCGGTCATGAAGAGCAGCGTTCCCCTCTCCGCCCCCAGCTTGGAGCCCGTGACCGGGGCCTCCAGGGCATCGGCCCCCCGTGCGCGAAGCGCCTCCGCCACCCGCCGGGAGAGCTCGGGCGAGATGGTGGAGGTCTCTAGGTAGCGGAAGCCGGGCCGCGCCGCGCCGAGCACGCCGTCTTCCGCGAACACCACCCGCTCCACCGCCGCCGGGTCGGCCACGCAGGAAACGACCACCTCCGAATGCTCGGCCAGGTCGCGGGGGCTTCCGGCCACCCGGGCTCCCGCTTTTTTCAGGGGCTCGCACCGCTCGGGAGTCCGGCTCCACACCGTGAGGGGCAGGCCCTTGTCCAGCAGGCAACGGGCCATGCGGCTGCCCATGAGTCCGAGCCCGGCAAAACCAATCCGCTTCTCCATCGCTCCACCCTCAGCTGTCTTTGCGCTTCTTCCTCAACGTGGCGGGACGGGGTTCGCAGGGGGCCCCGTTCCCTAGGCGCGATGCTAAGCCATCTCGGGGGTCGGCGTCGACGGGTCGGGCTCGGCCTCGGGGCCACGCGCGGTGTGGGGGCAGATCTCCCGGAAGGGACACTGGCCGCACGCCATGTAGGAGGGGCGGGCGGGGAAGGCGCCCTCTCGGATGTGGGCGGCGGCGGCCCGGATGCGGGCTTCGGTTTTGGCCGTCTCCTCCCGGGTCGGCGTCTTCCCTCCCCGCTGGCCCGATTCCAGGAAGCGCAGCTCCACCCGCTCGGGCAGACGGCCGCTCGTCCTCAGGTGCGCGAGCGCGTAGATATCGAGCTGGAGGCTCTCCCGGGCCCGTTCCTGGGCCTTCTCGGGGTCGCTCACGGCCCCCGTCTTGAAGTCCAGGATCGTGATCCCCTTGTCGCCCTCGACGACCAGGTCGTAGCGGCCTGCCACCTTGGTCCAAAAGGGAGCCCCGCCCTCGGGCTCGAGGTAGAAGGCGAAGTCTTTTTCCACCCCCGTGGGGCGCAGGGGATCAGCGGCCTCCTCCGCGTGGAAGCGCCGCAGCATGTCCTCGCCCGCCTGCAGGCTCCTCTCCTCGTGCTCGCGGGAGAGGAAGCCCTCCGAGACCCAGACCCGCCGGAAGGCCTCCACGAGTTCGTCCGCGGAGAAGGGCCGGCCCTCCACCCGCGCCCGGAAGTGCTCCTGCACCGCCTTGTGGACGGCGCTGCCGAAGAGCACGCGGTGGTGGGCGAGCACGGGCACGCGCAGCCGGTGGATGTATCTGTACTTTAGGGGGCAGGTCTCGTAGTCATCTATCTGGCGGAAGGAGAGGCGCAGCACGTCCTCCTCCCCGGGCGCGGCGCCCGGGGAGGGGGCCGCCTCCGGGGCCCTCTGGTGACGGGCCAGGGCCTCCGTGGCCTGTGTCCGGCGGGGGGCGGGCGCGGGGGTGGGGAGGTCGAGCGCTTCCACCAAGAAGCGCGAGCGCTTGCGCGGGCGCGACGTGCCGTAGTCGGCGGCGGAGGTCAGGATCAGCTCGTCCTTGGCCCGGGTCATGGCCACGTAGAAGAGGCGCCGCTCTTCCTGCAGGTGCGCGTCTCCCCCGGCCAGGGTCTCCTTGACCAGTGCCCCCGGCAGCTCCAGCGGCCCCGGCCGCGGCCGCAGGGGGAACCGCCACTCCGCGCAGCCCACCAGGAACACGACCGGGAACTCCAGGCCCTTGGCCTTGTGCACGGTCAGGACGTGGACCGCGTCCTCGTCGGGATCGGCCTCCGCGACCGCAGGGTCGTCCCCCGCCTCGCGCAGGAGGTCCAGGTGGGCCACGAAGCTGGGGACGCGATCGTGCTCGGCCAAGTCCGCGTAGGCCTTGACCGCCTCGAAGAAGCGGGCGATGTTGCGGACGCGGGTCTCCCCCTCCGCGGTGGCCTCGCGGGAGAGGCGGGCGAGGAGCCCGGAGGACTGCAAGAAGCGGTAGAGCACCTCTCCCGTCCGCAGGTTCGGCACGTCGGCGGCGGCGCGCCCAAGGTCCTCGAGAACCCGGACCGCGGCCCGCCGGGCCTCCTCTCCCACCCCCAAAAGGTCCTCGTTTCCGGGCAGGCCCCGCAGGACCTCGAGGAGGGGCCGGCTCTTCTTGGTGGCGTAGCGGTTCAGGCGGAGGAGGTCGGCGGGAGGGAGCCCGTAGAGCTCGGAGGCGGCCAGATAGAAGAGGGAGACGGAGTCCTCGGGATTGGCCAGCGTCCTGAGGAAGCAGACGAGGAGCCTCACCTCCTCCCGGGCGTAGAGGCCCCGGCTGCCGCTGAAGCGGTGGGGGACGGCCCGCAGGTTCAAGGCGGGCAGGAAGGGTTCGGCGTCGCCGTTGCTCCGCACGAGCAGCGCGATGTCGCGGGGCCGCCTTCCCTTTTCCAGGAACTCCGCCACCATCGCCGCCACCCCGTCCGCCTCCGCGGAGACGGTGTCGAAGTGCCGGTGGCGCACGGGCGGCCCCGCGCTGCGCTCCGCGCGGAGGCGCTTGTCGATCCCCGCCACGACCTCCAGGCGGTAGGGGTTGTTGTAGGCGATGAGGCGGCCGGCCGCGTCCAGGATGGCCTGGGTCGACCGGTAGTTCTCGCGGAGGACCACCTGCCTCGCGCCCGGGAAGAGGGCGCGGAAGGCGAGCAGGTTGGCGGCGGCGGCGCCCCGCCAGCGGTATATGGCCTGATCGTCGTCGCCCACGACCGTGATGTTGGGCGAGGCCTGGCCGGCCAGCAGCCGGACGAGCTCGAGCTGGGCGTGGTTGGTGTCCTGGAACTCGTCCACCAGCACGTAGCGGAAGCGGGAGCGCAGCTTCGCGAGCAGGGCGGGGCACTCGCGCAGTAGAGCCAGGGAGCGGTGGATCTGGTCGCCGAAGTCCACGAGCCCGGCCTCGGCCATCTGGGCCTGGCAGGCCTGGTAGAAGGCGGCCAGCTCCAGGTGGCGATCCGCCTCGTCCCGGCCCTCCGCGGTGGTGGCCGTCGCGGCCTGGTTTTGTGCCCACTCCGCGTACTCGGCCGGAGACACGTCCTCGTCCTTCGCCCGGCTCACCAGGGTCAGGAGGGCCGAGAGGTGCCGGGTGGGATCGCCCAGGGGCAGGAAGCGCTTCAAGGACAGGCGCCAGAGCCGCTCGCGCAGGAAGATGATCTGC
>DATMQU010000770.1:0-6514 GCA_035566715.1 Vicinamibacteria bacterium | reverse complement strand
CGATCCGCGCGGCGGGAGTTTTCGCGTTCGTCAGAAGCAACGCCAGATCCTCGCGTTGAATCTCGTTCACCGCTTCAGGTTCCGCCACGCCACCGATCGCTTCGCTCAGCCAACTGGTTACCAGTGCACCGAGGAGCTGTTTGGTCTCCTCGCGATCGGCCTTCGCCACCTTCGGCAGCCACTCGGCCGTGACTTCGTCGAGGAGCTTCTGTTTGTCGAGTGTGCTCATCGGTCTCTTGGGCGCGGCGGCCGCAGCGCAAGCACAGAGTAACACGAGGCCCAAAACCGAGGCGGTGAAGCGGCAACTCACCGCCGCTTCACGTCTTTGGGCCCACCTTCATCAGGGCTCCCGCGTCGTCGCATTTATGGTCGTCCATCCGCTCGCGGATGACTGGCCAGTCCGCGATGAGGTTGTTGTGCTCCGCGTATCCGCCAATGAGCGCGTGGAACGTCGCCGGGGCCTCCCGCAGAACGCCCTGGAGGTAAGCTGCCGTACCATGCGAGAGATAGGAATTGGGCCTCAAGGATAGCGCCAACTCGAATGGGGACGGTGTGCTCCACACGAACCGCTGCTGAGAGGTGTAGCTGTCGCTTGTTAAATTAGCTCAACGGTCCGCAAGCGGCTTTCGCTAAGCAGGAGTTCAACGACGGTGGATGCTGAGACTGAGGCGAGGTGCCAGTCAGTACAGTTCTGAAGGATCGTTTCGTGGAGTTGGAGGTAAGTGTAGGCTGTCACGCCCGCCTCATCGAAGAAGCGCTCATGATGAGCGTCGTTTCGCCGCAGAGGTGCTTGATGCCGGGATCCCCTTTGAGCACGCAAGTGCCTAACTCGTGGGCCATGACCTCAGGCAGCTGCTGAACGACGTAGAACGAAGGGCAGTCGATGATTTTATTGCACGCGTGAGTGACGAGCGGAATCCCTCGGGCACGCAAGCAAAGATGACTCGGCTGGGGCCGTCTTCCTGGAACCAAGATCCCAATGAGCTGCTAGCTCGTATTGAGGCGTTCATAGCAGGACTCGGAAACCGCAACCAGAAGTAAGCTGTCAGGGGTGCCCCTTCACAGTCAGGGCTGCCAGGACAAGGACGGGCGAGATGTGCCCTAGGGTGCCGTCGCCATTGACAAGGAGCGGCCGTGTAAGTCAAAGTGGCCGTTCTCTCTCGAAAAGGAGGTCGGATGAAGCGACTGTATGTTGCCGCAGTGGTGTCGTGTCTCGCCGCCCCCGCGGCTCTGGCCCAGGAGCATTTCACGGAGGGGCCGGTCTGGGAGTGCAGCTCCTACCGCACCAAACCGGGGCATTTTGACGACTACATGAAGTACCTGCGTGAGAACGCCCTGCCTGCGAGCCAGGAGCGTAAGAAGGCGGGCCTCATCCTGGATCAGAAGCTCTACTTGCACGTGCCCGCCAACCCCACGGAGCCGGACCTCTTGGTATGCACGCTGCAGCCAAACTTCGGCAAAGCCCTCGACTACAACGCCACGGACGACGCGAAGGGGAAGGACATCGCGGCGAAGCACTACAAGACCGCCGACGAGCAGAAGCAGCGCGACATGGCAGCGAAGCGCCTCGAGTTCCGGGACTTCCTCGGCACAAGCTACTACCGGGAAGTCAACCTGAAGCCGATGCCCTAGAGGCCGATGATTCTCTTTTTGGGGCGGCCGGAGTCCCTCGTTCCGGCCGCCGCCCCTGGTGCGAGCGCGCCCCGCGATCTTGTCGGTGACTCGACCAGGAGCAACGCCCGTCTACTTGTCTTGCGGACGACCCGGGAGAGATGCTCGCACCACTCGCGAGCGCCTGGCGCTTCTCCGCCAGGTAGTCGTAGCGGTTGTAGACGTCCCCCATCGCTGCCTCGCCGGGCAGCTTGTGGTCCATCACTTTCGCGATGATGAACGGGGCGATGCCAAGGTCCTCGGCCATCCTGGTCGCCACGCTCCGCCGGACATCTCGGATCTGAAGTCCACACCTGACCGTTGACGGATGCGTTCAACGCTCCTTTTGAGGGTGGTGCAGACGGCGTTCCCCGTCCAGCTGGCGCCGTCGGGGGCTGCCCTCGGGAAAGGCGAACCGGCTATGTCCGGAGAGCGCGAACAGCACCTGGGGCTCGGCTTTTGAACCGCTCTCACTTCAGCCCCTCGACCAGGTAGAGCGTGGACGGGTCACGGTCCACGCTGTACGCGTAGGACTGGAGGTCGGGCGTAAAGGTGATGTTGCTGAAGCCGGCGAACGCGGCGGGATCACCGGGCTTGATCTCCTTCCACAGCTCCCGCCGGCCAGTGGCCAGATCGATCCGATGGATCTGGCCCGGCAGCTCCAGCGGATAGCCGAAAACGTAGAGGAACCGTTGGTCGGCACTCCAGCCCACCGGGACCTCCCGGCTCTCCACCCCGGGGACCGGACGGGGCTCACCCCCTTCGACGGGCACCAGCATCAGCTTCTGGCCGGGGCCTGCCATCGCCACCAGCCTTCCGTCGGGGGAGGCAGTGCTTCCATACGAGAAAAGGTGGAACCCGTCCGGGAGGGCACGCCGATTGCTCCCGTCCAGACCCTGCACGAACACGCGCCGCCCCTGGCCCGCTGCGCTACCCCAGATCAGGATCATCTTCCCGTCGGGAAGAAAGTCGGCACGCTGGCAATTGATCCCGCCGAGGGGGACCTTCCGCGGCTGGCCCGGGCCCGTGGGGAGGAGCACGAGGTGCGGGGGCGATCCACTCTCGAGGGAGAGGACCCATCGTCCGTCGGGCGAGAGCGCCTGGGCTGTGCCCTCCCCGAGCCGGACCGCCGCTGATCCGTCGGTGCGCCGCAGGTAAGAGGCGGCCATCCCGGCCGAGCCGGCGCCGGCACGGTCCGTGAACAGCAGTGTTTTTCCATCCCGGGACAGGGCGGCCACGTGTGACCCGTCGAACCAGGAAAGGTCCCGCTCTTCCGTCTCGCCGGGTGCGTGAACCATGAGCGACGCGTGCCGCTGGGAAAGGGTCAGCAGGACCCGCCCGTCGCGCGCGACGTCCTCGAGCGCGACCGCGCCGGGGAAGCGAGCGAGCAGGCGCCGTCGGCCCGAGAGATCGACGGCCCAGAGCGCTCCCGACTCGGTGAACCAAACCTCGTCCCCCCTCGCGGACCAGGCGATGCCCCAGGGCCGCTGACCGCGCCCCCGCTCGGCCTCAGCGAGGGGCCAAACCGCCGAGGCCCGGCCCTCGGGGTCCACGGCCTCAACCACGTTCCCATCCGGACGCTCCTCGACGAAGGCGACCAGACGCGCGTCGGGGGAGACGCGTGGTTGCCAGACACCCAGGGCAGAGCTCTCGTAGAGCACCTTCGCGATCGGGAACTCCAGCCGAAACTTCCGGCCCACCCACTGGTCGATCGTCGCCTTGGCGGCCGCCGCCCCGCCCATTTCGACTCGGGCCACCGCGAGGGTGTGTCCGTCCGGAGCCCAGTCGGCGCCGACGACGTTCTCGGCTAGCTCGCGGGGTGCGCCTTCGGCGACGGGGACGCGGGCGAGTGTGCGCGGGGGCATGGCCAGCACGAACATGCGCCCGGTCAGGATCGCCAGCTCGCTCGAAGGCGACACGGAAAGGACGGTACCCTCGGGCCCGACGAGCAGACTCGATTCCGGGCCTCCCAGCCGCGCCGAGAACATCTGGCTGGGCTTCCCTTCCCAGCTGGCGCCGTAGACGATCGAGTGGCCGTCGGGGGCGAAGCGCGCCGAAAGGACCGCCCCGCGCCGGAACGTGAGCTGCGTGAAAGAGGGAGAAGGCACGGTTCCGTGGAGGACGATCCAGTAGTACGCCACCCCCAGCGCGCCGGCGACGACGAGTCCTCCCGCCAAGAGCGCGTTCCGCCTTCGCTTCTCCTTGCCACGAGCGCTCACGGACGAAGCCGCGGAAGAGTCTCGCGACAAGTCCTCAAGGGCGAAGCGGAGGTCGCGCGCCGACTGGAAGCGCTCCGCGGGTCGCTTCTCGAGGCACCGCCTCACCATCCGCTCCAGTCCAGATGGCACGGCCGGCGGCAGCTCGGCTGGCTCCTCCTTGAGGATAGCGGTCAGGACCTCCGGCGAGGTCTCCCCGGCGAACGGACGCCTTCCGACGAGCATCTCGTAGAGGACGGTACCGAAAGAGAAGATGTCGGACCGATGGTCAGCCGGTTCTCCCTTGACCTGTTCGGGCGACATGTAGCCTACAGTGCCGAGGAGCACGCTGGGCCCTGTGACCGTGGAGACTGGGGCGCCGTCGCCTCGCGGTGCGTGCTCGTCGAGCTCCGGCCGCAGCTTGGCCAGGCCGAAGTCGAGGATCTTCACGCGCCCGTCGCGGGTCACGAAGAGGTTCTCGGGCTTGAGGTCCCGATGGACGATTCCCTTATCGTGGGCCGCGGCCAAGCCCTGCGCAATCTGGACTGCGTAGTCCACAGCCTTGCGAACGGGAAGCGAGCCGGGCCCGAGGCGTTGGCGCAGCGTTACGCCATCAAGGAGCTCGAACACGAGATAGGGGTTGCCATCGTGCTGGCCCGTATCGAAGACCGCGACCAGGTTGGGGTGGTTGAGGGCACCGGCGGCCTTCGCCTCCTGCTCGAAACGACGAAGGCGGCTGGGGTCGCCTGAGACCCCGGCAAGCAGGATCTTGATCGCCACCTCTCGCCCGAGCCGTTCGTCGCGAGCGCGGTAGACCTCTCCCATCCCTCCTGCGCCGATGGGAGCCACGACTTGGTAGGGCCCCAACCGGACTCCGGGGGCGAGGGCGGATCGCTCGGGGCTTCCGCTCGGAGCCGTCAACGCTCGGCCGCCGTCCGCGTCGAGACGGGGGGAAGCAGGCGAAAGGTCATGTGCACACGGCCCAGGAGGATCTCGTCGCCGTCGGAAAGACCGGCCGGAGAGGTGAGCCGCCGGCCCCGCAGGAATGTCCCATTCTTGCTCCCAAGGTCCTCGAGCGTCGCCTGGCCGCCAGCAACCAGGATGCGGGCATGGCGCCTTGAGACTGTCGGCGATTCGATCCAGGCGACACCTTCATCCAGCCGGCCCAGGAGGTTCTCGCCCTCATGCAGAGCGATCTCGCGATGCTCCAGGAACAGGCGACAACGGAGACCCCGGAGCTTGGTCAGCGGCAGGGCGTCTGGCACCTCCGCCGCCTCTCCGTTGAAGGCGTAGCCAAAGCCATAGACCGTCCGGATGAAGCGCGGCTTCCGCGCACGCTCGTCGAGCGCCGTTCGAAGCTCGTTGACCAGGGTAGTGAGGTTCGACTCTGAGGCGACCGTCCGCGGCCACAGGTGGTCGCGGATCTGCGCCTTGGACACCGCCCGGGGCCGGCTCCTCAGGAGCAGCTCGAGAAAGTCGAAAGCTTTCGGACCGAGGGGAACCGCCTCCGCCCCCCGCCATAGCTGACGGCTCCCGAAGTCGGCGGCGAAGTCACCGAAATGAAGCGTCACGTCCCTCCCGTCGCGAGCAGGAATGTTCCGGGAAGTCGCTAAGGACTTCCTGATCTTAGACACCCACCTTTAGTGAAGCAAGACGCGGGTTGCGCTTGGCCAAGCGACTCCCCGGAAGGAGTCGCGCATGGAGGGATTGATCGGCGTGGGTGTCGGTGTGCTCGTTCTGGGTTTGCAAGGGGTCCAGGCCGAGCCGGGTGGGGGTCGTCGCGCGGAGGAAGGTGCCTTTCTCGTCCGGCTGAGGCAGAGCCGCGACGGCTTTCTGGTCAGCCAAGCCGTCCGAGGTGCGCATCGCCGCCTGGCGGATCCGGGCTGCCAGGCGGTCTTCTCGGATTTTACCGATTCCTCGGGTCGGACGCTCCAGGACGTGCTCGACGAACGGGGCGAGACGGGACAGAGCCACCTGCAGCGCCTCTTCTTCTACGACGGCGCCGAAGCTCGGGGATGCGGGGCGCCAGGCGTCCTCGCCTTCACGCAGCCCGGAAGCCAGGTCGTCTACGTCTGCAACCGCTGGTTCCGCGAGGCCTTCGCCGCCAACCCGTCCAAGGTCGAGGCCGTGATCATCCACGAGTCTCTGCATTCCCTTGGCCTCGGCGAGAACCCACCCCGTAGCGAGGACATCACCGCCCGGGTCATGCAACGCTGCGTTTTTTGAACGCCAGTCGCAACGGGCCCCACTTGCGGCCGCGAACTGGAGAGAAGCTAAGCTAAGCCGCGCTGAGTCAACAGGTTGCACTTCACGAGTGAACGTCCCCCACGGAGTAGCGCCGATCTGCTGAAGGAGTTCGGCGGCACACACCAATGACTTCTATTCCCGCCCCCTTCCGCCATCCAGCCCAGGGTCTCTTCGGGGCGCTTAGGTCGTACTTCCTGTGGGGGGCGGCACTCTTTTTTCCCTTCCAGGCGGCTTCATTTTGATGGCAACGTGGTGGCAGAATCGCGAGTCGCTACGACTGGCGCGGGTGAGGGTGAAACCCTAAGAATCTCTCGGTAGGCCGAGCAGAGCGACGTGTGCGTGGCGCAGGACAAGAGCCTCGACGATCCGCCGGCCCGTCGGGCTAATCACCACTTGTCGCCCTGCTGCTAAATTGGTCCTTC
>DATMQU010000769.1:0-5427 GCA_035566715.1 Vicinamibacteria bacterium | reverse complement strand
ATCGATGTCGATGAGAGCACCATCTTTTCGGCGCTGCTGCCGCAATCCCAGGTGGAGGAGGTCGGCCCGTGGGTCGAAGCGGGTGGCCATGTACCGCTCGAGCTCCGGATCGCCGGGCAGGGCCAGGTCCGGGACCGAGAGCCCGAGGAGCTCCTCGCGGGAATATCCATATTGCCGGACCGCCGCCTCGTTCACGGCCAGGAAGCGGAGCGTCTCCAGATCCGACACCAGCATGGGCAGCGGATTGCCCTCAAACAGAAGCCGGTACCGCTCTTCGGAGGCCCCGAGGGCCGCCTCCGCGGACTTCCGCGCGCTAATGTCCTGAATGAAGCTCTCGAAGTAAAGGGTCTGGCCGCCCGCGTCCTTGACCGCGTGGGCCGACATCTCGGCCCAGAAAGGAGTGGCGTCCCTCCGCTTGAGCAGCACCTCCACGTTAGATCCCTGCCCCCGCTCCTCGTAGCGGGCGATCAGGCGGGCGCGCTCCTCAGGATCGAAGTAGACCTCGCGGTTGAGGTTCAGGCCGAGGACATCGTCGACCCTCTCGCAACCCAGGAGCCGAGCGAAGGCGAGGTTGGCGGTGATGACCGTCCCATCTGGCCGCGACTGGTAGATTCCGATCGGAGAGAAATCGACAATGTCTTTGTACTTCTTCTCCGACGCCCGCAGGGCTTGCTCGGCGGCCACGCGCTCCGTGATCTCGCGCAGCGCGGTGACACGGGCGGTCCGGCCTTTGTAAGGCACGGGCTTGGCGCGTATTTCGACGGGGAATATCGTGCCATCCAGCCGGCGCGCCAGATGGGCGTAGGGCTCGTCGGAGCTGTTGAGAAGGCGGGACGTGACGAGCGCCCGATGCTCGGGCACCACGAAGTCCAGCGGGCTTCGCCCGATCAAGCTGCCCAGCTCGCAGCCCAGCATGGTCGCGAGCTGGTCGTTCCCATCGACGAAAACCCCCTCCTCGGTGATGGCGATCCCCTCGAAGGACGCCGCCGCCAGCCGCGCGAATCTTTCTTCGCTCTCCCGCAAGGCCCGCTCCCCGCTCTCGCGATCCAGCGATGCCCCCAGGATGAAAGCGGCGGTACGAAGGGTCTCGACTTCGGTCGGGGACCAGCGGCGCTCGAGGCGGGACTCGGCGAAGCCCAAGCAGCCCCACCACCGGCCCTCCACGAAGAACGGTACCAGGAGGACGGAGCGAGTATCCGAGTCCCTCAAGTGCGGCAGGTTGCCCTCCGGCAGCTCCCCGACCACCCCCACCACGGCCTGCCCCTCGGATAGCAGCGCCTCCCAGCGCGCCAAGCCCGAGCGTTTCCAGGGCATGCCCTCGTAGGCGAAGGGGGCGATACCGGGGGCGGTCCACTCTCGCCAGAGGCTGGCCCGAAGCTCGCCGTCCGGAGCCTGGTGGTTCTTGAGGATGTAGGCCCGGCTGCTATTGACGGCCTCGCCCAGCCGAGCCAGGGCTTCCGGCACCGAGTCCTCCCAACGGCCCGCGTGCAGGAAGCGAGCCGAGCAGAAGGCCACCGCTTCCAGGATCCGGTCCCGGGAGTGCAGGTCTTCCTCCACCTGCTTTCGGCCCGTGACGTCCTGCTGTGTGATCCAAATCGAGGTCAGGTACCCGTCTTCGACGATGCCGATCGCGCTGGCACGCGCCCAGACGGTGATCCCATCCGGCCGGACGCGGGGCGCTTCGCTGTCCACCAGCCGATATCCCCCCCTCACAAACCCCCGCAGCCCCTCCTTCAGCTCCGCAATCGCGGCCAGCTCGGACAGGGCCAGACCCAGGAGCCGTTCGCCGGCGGGGCGGCGCAACATCCGCACGAACGCCTCGTTGCACTCCGCGAGCCGGGCCGTCCGCAGGATGTGATCCAGTTGCTCCGCCTCCGGCCGCTCGAGGGCCAGGGGTTCGTCCAGGTCTAGGCGGGCGATTCCCTCGCTGCTGAGGGCTTGGAAGGTCTGATAACGATGCTCGCTCTGCCGCAGGGAGGACGCGAGGTCCTCCCTCTCCCGGAGCGCCGACTCAAGCTTCCGGACCACGGCCTCCCGCTCGGCTTGGGCCTCGCGCCGCGCCTCGGCCTCACGCTCGTAGGCGCGGAAGGCGATCAAGGAGGCCAGGCCCCCGACCAAGGTGGCGAAGGCGATGGTCACCCAGTGGGACTGCCACCGGCTGAACGCGTGGGGGACGAGCGACTCCTTCGCCGCCTCGAAAGAGAGCATCGCGGCAAAGGTGAACGCGGCCAGCACCGCCGCCCGGAAGAGGGGAGTCCGACCCCCCGCGAGGTCGCTCATGGTCGTCGCCTCGACAGGCCTCGGGCCGCGAGTCCCTCGCTCTCCGATCCCGGGCGGGAAGCGCCCGCCCCCCGCTCTCCAGGCGCGGCCCCGGTCGCAGCGCCACAGCCGGCGGTCAACCGACGGCGGGCAGAGCTTCCCGTACCGTCCTGCCGGGGGGGGCCGGAACCGGCCTGCTTCGCCCTGGGGGGGGACCCTTTTCCGGCCCGGCGGCCGTGGATGCGCGGCCGGGGTCGCCCCGGCCGCGGCATCGGAGACGGTGGTAAGACTTGCCTCATCGGTCAGAACCACTTCCAGGGAGCCAGCCGAAGTGACGACGCCCTCACCACGAGCATCCCCTGCGGAGGAGCACGGGAGCGGCAGGAGTCACTTTCGGCGTCTCCCCTGACCCGGATCCGGGCCCGATATCGGCCCCATCTCCCCCTTGCGGCCAAAGTGCCGGACTCGGGTGGGCCGCGCGGCCAAGCCCTTCCGGCGCGCACCTACGACGCGCAGCGGCATTTCGGGTCTCAACGAGAGTAGCAGAAACCGTTGGCGGATGGCGACGGAGCCAGGAAGCCCGCGCCCGGCAAGGCGATTTCAGGGTCAACTCCCTCGCCGCCTTAAGCGCCCGAGGCTCGGCGGAACCGTCTCCGGACCGCTCCCGCGCTCTCCTATCCTGAAATCAAGACGACCGTGCGAGGTCCTGGAGCCCTGCCTTCGCCTCCTCTTTCCCGGTGCCAACGTAATCGCATTTCCTTCCTCGGGTTAGCGCGACGGCAGCTCCCGGTTCTTCGCTGGCCCGGGCCTTGCACAACGATCTCGCCGGTGGAATCGGGACGATTGGAGCTACCGTGAGCCTGAACGGGAACCTGGAGGACATACCCCTCCTCGACATCCTTCAGATCATCGCTTTCAGCCAGAAGACCGGATATCTGACCGTCCAGGCTTCCGGTGGCGACGCCGCGCTGGTCTTTCGTGACGGCCTCGTCGTCTCCGCCACCACCCCCGACAGCCTCCCGGCGGACCCCCGCGTGGCTCAGCTCTCGGAGGAGAAGCGGGCGGCGCTCATCCGGCAGCGGGTCGAGGTCGCGCTGGAGCAGCTCATCCGCCTCCGGGAGGGGGCCTTCTGCTTCCACCTTACCGCGGAGCCGCCGGCCGCGGTGGGGTCCCACGACATCTCCTCGCTGACGCTGAGCGAGGGGATCAAGCCCGAGGAGTTGCTGCTGGAGCTGGCCCGGAGCATGGATGAAGACCGGCGCGACTCCGTGGCTCTTGTGGAGTCCGGCTTCGCCGAGCCCTTGGGAGAGCCGGGGGAGGCCGTCTCCACGGAGGCGGAGACGGTGGAACCCGCTCTTCCGGAGGAGCGGCATCCCGCTCTCGACTCTCCCCCCGAGACCGTCACGGACCCCCCCGCTTCCGAACACCACCGCATCGTGCTGCTCCTGGAGGACGAGGACGACCTTCGAGAAAGCCTGGCCCGGCGGCTCATCGACTCCGACTACCAGGTCGTCGAGGCCGGCCAGCCTTCGGCGGCGGTCAAGAAGGCCAAGGGCCTCGGGGACGTCGGGCTGCCCTTCACCTTGGTCGCCGACCGTGGGATGCCCACCTCGGATGGCTCCTCGTTCAACGGCGGCTTGGAGGTCGTGGAGCGCCTCCAGAAGGCAGGTCTCCACCCCCCCGTGCTTCTGATGACGGACCGGATGACCCGCACGCTCTACGCCCGCGCCAAGCGGGTGGGCGTCTCCCGCTGGGTCTTCAAGCCCGTGTTGTCCCGCCTCGACCCCGCCCAGTTCGACGCCGACCTGCGGGTGTTCGGCGACCGCCTCTTGGAAATCTTGCCCAGGCTGGATGAGGTCGCGGAGGCGGCCCCGCCCACCCGGCCCTCACCCTTCGTCCCTCTCCCTCGAAACGTCGAATCGTGGGACGAGGTCACCACGCTCCGTCGGTGGCTTGAGGAGCTCAGCCGTCCTCAGGACGCCCATCAGGTTTCCCTGCTGGTGCTGAAGGCGGCTCGAGATTTCTTCGAGCGGGCCGTCCTCTTCGTTGTGAAGGACGGGGAATTGCGGGGGCTGGGAGGCTTTGGGCCGGACGGCGATGAGATCGGCCTGACGGCACGCGATCTGGCCGTCCCCCTGTCCGAGCCCTCGGTGTTCGAGGAGGTCGTGGCGGGCACGCGCCCGTACCAAGGACCGCTCTCCAAGACGGACTGGGCTCGCCTCGGCTCCACAGTCGGTCGAGTTCGTTCCCAGGTCGTGGCCCTGCTTCCCCTCGTCGCCCAGCGGGAGACGATCGCGGTGCTCCTCGGCGACAACCCCACAACCGGGGCCGACTTCCGCCGACTCGAGACCCTGGAGGTGTTCATCAATCAAGCGGGGGTAGCGCTGGAGAACGCCTCTTTCCGCCGCCGGGCCCGCCCGGAAAACGGAGCCGAGGCCCCCGCCCCCCTCACGTGAGGGGAAGACGCTCTTGTCCGGTCATGGCCGCAGCTGGTCCTTAGAGGAGTGATTTAGGTGGAACATGAGATGAGAGTCGGGTTGCACTCGACGAGCTGCTCCTGCCGGGGCGGGGCCTGGGTCGTCTTGGGCGAGGTCCCCTCCGCGCCCTGTCCAGGTTCCGGCAATGGCCAGGACCAGGGCCTCGTGGTGAGCCTCGGGGAGTGGAAGAGCCTGGGCAAGCCCGCCACCGCGGAAGACTACGCGGAGGCAAAGACGCGCGTCGAAGCGGGCGAGCGGCGTGAGTTCCAGCGCTTCGAGGCGATCATCCCCGTGCGACTGGGCCGGATGCCCTTCTGGAAGAACCCGACCGCCCAGGCGGAGGACACGACCACGGAAGTGATCGCCCGGGGGGGCGCCTTGGTGCTGAGTCACATGGCGGTGGAAAAAGGCGAGGTCGTGGTGTTTGAGGCGGAAGGCGGCTTCCGAACGCGGGCCGAGGTCATGTACGTGACCGCCACCAAAGCCGCCGCCGCGGAGGCGGTTTTGCGCTTGGGTCTCCGCTTCCTCGACGCACCCTTCCCGGACAGCCTGATCCCCGCGGGCGCGAAACCACTGACCGTCGAACCCTAATTCCCGCTGTGCTTTTCGCCGGCAAGGCTCGGGGCCCGGCCGGCGGCCTCCTCAGGGGCACCCGCGCGTGCCTCGACCGTGCCCGGGATCGCGCGCGCTC
>DATMQU010000768.1:0-3653 GCA_035566715.1 Vicinamibacteria bacterium | reverse complement strand
CTGACAGCATGTCGGCGGAATCCAGGGCCTTCCCATCGGCTTCGGCTTGCTTTAGTTCCGCGACGTATTTTGGATTGCCAGCCATGTTCAATTCCGTCGTGACGCCGAACAGAAGGGCTTGCTTAGCCGAGTCGTTCCAATCGTGGGTGTGGGAGTCGATCAGGCCAGGTAGAAGCGTTTCCCCCCGGGCGTCTATTTCTGCCGTCCCCCGCGGTGTCGTCAAGCCCTTCCCAACGGCCCGAATCCTTCCGTTTTCGACCAACACCTCTTCGGCGGAAACCAACCGTTGGCCATCGAACACCCGTGCGTTGCGGATCACGAAGGGCCGCACGGACGCTGACGCTTCCGTCGCGTCCTCGCTGCTCCGAGCCCCGGCCCGGGTCGTCCCCGCAACCAATACGCAAGCGAGCAGTCCAATCCACGACGCCTGAGCCGAGATTCGACCCTTCGGGTGCCTCACCGACGGACAGACCATTCGCCCCTCCCGTCTCAAGAGAGTCCCATCTGAAACCCCGGTGATCAACTCTTTGGACACCCGGCCGGCGCACCGGCAGTCGGTTAGACGAAGTCCCCGCCCGCTCGGTCGACTCAGAGGCAACTGGGACACGGCTTCGGCTAGGGAGACGAAAGCGGCCCACCCCTGGCGACGCTCGGCGAGAGTTGACGTTGGGTCCTGTTGTGTAAACGCTGACAATCGGTCACTTCGGAGGACCCGCCTGTCTACCGGAAATCGCAAGAGCCTTAGCCTTGTCGGTCTGGCGGCATACTGACAACTCGGTTAACTCGGAGTCAACTGAGACGGTCCGCCGATGGGTGGAGTCAGCCTCCGAGCTGATGGCGGCTGAGGAACAGGGGCAACTTGAAGTAGAGCTGCCGGCAAAGCTCCTCGTAGGTGTGATACCGCACCGTCAGGATCCCTGCCAGGTCGGAGGGTACGCTCGCTGTGTCCGGCACCGCCTGGGGTCGGCGCTTCCCGACGTATTCGCACACGATGAGGGGCCGCTCGAGGGCGTACGCGATCCCCACCTCGACGTAGACATTCGGACGGTTGAGTGTCCCGAGGTTGTCGAAAAGGCACATTTCTGCCGTGCGGATGCGGCGGATGATGTCCTCGAAGACGTCGTGCGCGCTGAGGTCGTAGCCCGACCACTCGAGATCGATCCGATACGGCTCGAGGAGATGGCGCAGGTTGTAGCGCAGGCTTCGCTCGATGTTCACCGTGAAGCGGTGCCCGACGAAACACCGGATCCGCCGCCGGTTTGTCGTGCGTGGCACGACCTGGATGAAGGGGAACTCCCTCAAATCGGGCTCCCGCAGCATCCTCAGCGTCAGGGATCCAAGGTCCGGATCGTCGACAGTGGAGGTCTTCGCGAAAAGATGACCGCTCAACTTCCGTGCGTCGGTCTCCAACTTTCGCTTGCGGGAGTGGTACTCGTCAGCCGTGAGCTGACCACTGACAAACTGGGTCTCGAGGAACTCCCCTAGGAAGCCGGCCACAAATCGGGTCCGACTTCGGAGAGCCACGACCTTCCTAGCCGAGGGATCGATAGGTGCTCACGAAAAGGTCGATGACGCCCTCGTCCCTGTCACCTGTTCCGGGCGTACGACCCTTGGTCGCTCGACGGCTGTGTCGAGGCCCAGCCATCTTCAGGTCCGCCCGCTTCCCGCCTCTCTTCTTGGTCGCTTTCCTATGCCTCATGCCATGACCTCTGTCGGCGTGCTCGACATGCGGCACCTCGCCGCCAAGCCGCGGGCTCCTCGAGCTCCGCGTGCCCCTATCATCGTACTACGACCGGACGCCGAGTCAGAACCAACGACCTTGGTAGCCGCTTGGCTGTGACGGCCGGTTGGGAGTCGGGTTCACTCGAATTCACCGTGGCTGCCCAAAGCGGCCACCGGGGAGGGTGGATCAGCCCCGCACCGTCCTTCACGACTCCAGACGAACGGAGATCTCGCACCGGGCTCCACCCTTGAGCATGCAGGTCGCCTCGGACACGACCACCTTCTCGCCGAGCTCGGCCGCGATGCCGCGAACGATGCCCTTCGCCACCCCGCACATCCTTCGGCTCGAGCTGTAGACAATGACGAGGGTGGTGGGGCTCAGGCGTGTGCACTGCAATCGCGGCGGTTCCGCTCCGGGGTTCTGGGACCGCACCACGCGATGAATCGTTTCCTCCGTGCGCTCGAGAATATCCAGGGTCTTCCATTCCTTCTTCAGCAGCGTTGCATACATCCGCAGGAGGTCAGGAGCGATGAACTCACCGAAGCTCTGGAGCACGCTATCGACGGGTTGGCCTGTGATCTTGGCGGCGGTCGTAACAAGGGCCACCGCATCCTGATCCGGGTAGGTGTGAATCGGCATGTAGACCTTCATCTTGAGGCCGGCTTCCTGGAGCAGCTTGGTCCAGGCGTCGCCACCCAGCTTCGTGTCTACGTACTTCTTCAGCTCTGAGAAGATGATCCCGTGCATAGGCCCCTCCTCAGCGTGAGGATAGCGCCGAGTTGCACGGGAAGCACGCGAAATAGTCGGCGAGGGCCTGGGACTGTGGGGCGTCCGGGTCGTCGACCGGCGCCCCAGTACAACCAGCGTTAACTCGGGAAGGCTCCGGCAACGCTCCGAAAATGGGGCTCGCTGTCCCGGCTGTTAGCGGCCGTGGGGGTTCCGGTCACGTCCGCTCGCCTGGGCCGGACTTGGAGCTGGCCGCGACTCGGCGTGCGGAGGTGCAGAGTGCGGTTGGCTGAAACGTGGGCCACTGTCCACGCGGGGTGGCCTGGACACCTGGGCATGGGTCATAGGCTGCTGACGAGCCGGCTGGAAGGACCGATTTCCAAGCCCAGACCCGTAATCGCGGGATCGACTCGGGACCGGCCGGGCCGCAGGAGTCGTGACCCTCTCTACAGGGCGGGGCGCAGATTGGCGGAGTGAAGGCCGATTCCAAACGATTGTTTGCCCACGGGGGTCGCTCTGCCGCCCCTGCGAAGCCGACGGAGGCGGAGCGTCGACGCGGCGACGAGCCGACGTGCCGCTGTTGAACCCTCCGTTGTCCGTGGTGCGGCCGGGCTGGCTCCGAGGGACGGGACGCTCGTTGTACTGCTGCCGCAAATCCGTGGGTGGCGGGGTGTCGAGGCGGCGACGAGCCGACGTGCCGTTGTTGAACCCTCCGCTGTCCGTGCTGCGGCCGGGCTGGCTTCGAGGAACCGGACGCTCGTTGTACAACTGCCGAGGAGGGGTGGACGTGCTCTGGCCATTCCGATCTGTCGCGCGGCCGATCCCACCCTGCGGACGCGCGTTTGGCGACCGTTCCGGGATCCTGACGCGGGCCCCCTCCCTTGGAGTCGTCGGGCGGATCGCGGACCGTGACGGGAGAGGCGCGCCCTGGCTGCGGAGCCGTGCCGTGGGCATGGGCATCGCGTGGACGGTGTGGACGGTGCGGAAGTCCCGCGACGGCTGTGCACCGGGGGACGACAAGACCCTCACTGCGCCGACCACCGCCGGACTGGCTGAGATTCGGTGCCGCGCGATTTGCGGCGCCAGGATGTCGCCGCGGCGCGCATAGAACCAAGCCCGCCCCCCGAACCGCCCCCCACCGACGCCTATGCCGATGACGGGCCGGTCATGGAAGCCCAGGGGGCACCAGCCCACGTAGTCTCCG
>DATMQU010000767.1:0-3888 GCA_035566715.1 Vicinamibacteria bacterium | reverse complement strand
CACTGGCGGATGACCTCGGCGTTGCGCATGATCCAATCCTGGACGACGGCCCGCGGCCGCCGAAGCGTCCGCCTCCCGAGCCGAGCACCGACCGCGGTCTCATCCTCGCCGCCCAAGGGTTCCGCGGGCCGCGGCGAGGTTGCACCCACGGGCGCTCCGGGGGGTGATTCTAGCCTACCCGTGCTTGGGGGTGCGCTATACTCCCTGCATCCCATGCCCGGAGGGCCCATGGATCGTCCGCCCCGGCTCGGCGACGTGATCGACGACTACTGCCCGCGCTGTCGGCTTCTGATGAACCACGACATCGCCAGCCTGTTCGAGGGCGCTGTGGCCAAGGTCACTTGCCGCACCTGCCACAACACGCACGACTACCGGAAGGCCGAGGTGCCGGCCAAGCGGAAGAACAAGAAGGACGAGAAGAAGAGCCTGATGGATCAGGTCCTGGCTGGCATGCCACCTCCCCCCGAGCCTCCTCCCGTGCCCGTGGCCCCCGCGCGCAAGAAGCGGGACCTCTGGGCGGAGGTGGAGCGCCTCAAGAAGCGATAGGCAGACCATGCGGGCGGTCGACGTCATCCAGCGCAAGCGGGACGGTCTCGAGTTGTCGCGGGCGGAGATCGCGTTCTTCGTCGAAGGCTATACCCGTGGTCGGATCCCGGACTATCAGGCCTCCGCCCTGGCCATGGCCATCTTCTTCAAGGGCATGACGGCGGGGGAGACGGTAGCCCTGGCGGAGGCCATGATGGGCACGGGCGAGGTCCTGGACCTCTCCGACCTGCCGGGCCCGAAGGCCGACAAGCACTCCACGGGGGGGGTGGGCGACAAGACCAGCCTGATCCTGGCCCCTATCGCCGCCGCCTGCGGGGTGTACGTGCCCATGATTTCCGGCCGCGGCCTCGGGCACACCGGGGGCACCCTGGACAAGTTGGAGTCGATCCCGGGCTTTCGGGTCAACCTGTCCCTCACCGAGTTCCGGGCCGTGCTCCGGAAGGCAAGGCTGGGCCTGATCGGCCAAACCCCGGAGATCGCCCCCGCCGACCGCAAGCTCTACGCCCTGCGCGACGTTACCGCCACCGTGGAGAGCCTGCCCCTGATCGCGGCCTCGATCATGAGCAAGAAAATGGCGGAGGGGATCGACGCCTTGATCCTGGACGTGAAGACGGGTGACGGGGCGTTCATGAAGACCCTCCCGGAGTCGAAGGCCCTGGCGGAGACGATGGTGGCGATCGGCCGCGGCCTGGGCAAGAGGGTGGCCGCCCTCATAACGGACATGGAGCAGCCTCTGGGGCGCGCGGTGGGCAACGCGCTCGAGGTTGCGGAGTGCGTCGAGACCTTGAAGGGCCGGGGCCCCAAGGACTTGGAGTCGCTTTCCCTGGAGCTCGCGGGCTGGATGCTGAGCCTCGGGGCCCTGGTCCCAACCATGGAGGCGGCACGGGCCCGGGTGCGGGATGCCTTGGGCTCCGGCGCCGGGCTCCGGAAGTTCCAGGAGATCGTCGAGCTCCAGGGAGGGGATCCCCGGGTCTGCGACGACGCCTCCCGGCTGCCCCGGGCGCGGGAGCAAGTGGACCTCAAGGCCGAGTCCGACGGGCGCGTGGTCCGCATCGGCTGCCGGGCCGTGGGCCACGCGGCCATGCTCCTGGGCGCGGGCCGGGAAACCGTGGACAGCGCCATCGACCCCGCGGTGGGCCTTGTGCTGCACAAGAAAGTGGGCGACCTCGTGATCAAGGACGAGCCTCTCCTGACCCTGCACGTCAACGACCGCGGACGGCTGGATGAAGCCCAGCGTCGGCTGCGGGAGGCCATCCTCGTTGCCCCCGAGGCCCCTTCGCGCACCCCCCTGATCCACGCCGTCCTTGACTGAGGCCTCCCTCCGCCCCAGACTCTAGCCACCTCGGCGGAGGTCCTTGGCCCATGGAACGCCTGTATTCGCTCATCGGCCTCGTCCTGTTCCTGGGAATCGCCTACGCCTGCTCGAGCGACCGGAAGGCCATCAAGGCCCGCACGGTGCTCTGGGGCCTGGGCCTGCAGTTCGTCCTCGCCCTCTTCGTGCTACGGACCCAGTGGGGCCAGGACCTCTTCACCTGGATCGGCGCCCTCGTCACGCGCGTGCTCGCGCTCTCGTTCGTGGGCTCGGAGTTCGTCTTCGGCAAGCTGGGGGCGAGGAGCGGGGGGGATGGCCCCATCGGCTTCGTCTTCGCCTTCCAGGTCCTGCCCACCATCGTCTTCGCGGCCGCGACCTTCGCCGTGCTGTATCACTTGGGCGTCATGCAGCTGGTGGTCAAAGCCTTCGCGGTGGTCATGGCCCGCCTCATGGGGGCTAGCGGGGCGGAGAGCGTGAACGTGGCGGCCTCCATTTTCATGGGCCAGACCGAAGCCCCCTTGACCGTCCGGCCCTTCCTGGGGGGGATGACGCAGTCGGAGCTCCTGTGCGTGATGACGTCGGGGATGGCCCACGTCAGCGCGGGGATCATGGGGGCCTATGTCTTCCTCGGGGCCGAGGCCCGTCACCTGCTGGCGGCGGTGCTCATGACCGCGCCGGGGACGATCCTCCTGGCCAAGATCTTCATCCCCGAGACGGGCACTCCCCAGACCATGGCGACGGTAAAGGTGGACATGCCCCGTTCCGACGTCAACCTCGTGGGGGCCGCCGCCCGGGGGACGAGCGAGGGGCTCTACCTGGCCCTGAACGTGGCCGCCATGCTCATTTCCTTCTTGGCCCTGGTGGCCCTCGTGAATCTGGTGCTGGGCCACATCGGCCACTGGTTTTCTGTCGAGCTTAGCCTGGAGAGAATCCTGGGCGTGGTCTTCGCCCCCCTGGCCCTGGCCATGGGCGTGCCCGCAAAGGACGCCTTCGCGATCGGAGACCTCCTGGGTACGCGGATGGTGCTGAACGAGCTGATCGCCTACAAGCGGCTGGGGCCCATGCAGGCCACGCTCGACCCCCGCAGCTTCACCATCGCCACCTACGCCCTCTGCGGCTTCGCCAACTTCGGCTCCGTGGGCATCCAGATCGGAGGCATCGGAGCCTTGATTCCCGAGCGGCGCAACGACCTCGCCCGCCTCGGGCTCCGCGCCCTCCTCGCGGGAACCCTGGCCAACTTCGTGAGCGCTTCCATTGCGGGGATGCTGCTTTGACCGCCCTCAAGGAAGCGGAGGAAGCGGTCAAATTCATAGCCGGGCGGACGCCCCTGCGCCCCTCGATCGGCCTCGTCCTGGGGTCGGGCCTGGGAGCCTTCGCCCGCACCCTGGAGAGGGCGACCAGCGTCCCCTACAGCCAGATCCCCCACTTCCCCACCGCCACCGCTCCCGGGCACGGCGGCGAGCTCGTGGTCGGCCACGCGGGGGGGGTGCCGGTGGCGGTGATGTCGGGCCGGGTCCACTACTACGAGGGCTACCGGATGGACCAGGTGGTCTTCCCGGTGCGCGTGCTGGCCAGGCTGGGGGTCAAGATCCTGATCCTGACCAACGCCGGGGGCAGCATCAACGTCAACTACAAGCCCGGGGAGCTGATGGTCATCGAGGACCACATCAATTACATGGGCACGAACCCCCTCCTGGGGCCCAACGAGGACGAGCTCGGTCCCCGCTTCTTCGACATGACCGAGCCCTACGACGCCCGGCTGCGCGAGATCGCGGAGGCGGCGTGCTGGAAGGCGGGGGTGCCGGTGCGCAAGGGGGTCTACATCGGCTTCACCGGGCCGTCCTACGAGACGCCCGCCGAGATCAAGATGGCCCGCGCCATGGGGGCGGACGCGGTGGGCATGTCCACCGTGCCCGAGGTGATCGCCGCCCGCCACATGGGGCTCCGCGTGCTCGGCCTCTCCTGCCTCACCAACATGGCCTCCGGGGTGCTCAAGAAGAAGCTGGACCACCGGGAGGTCCTGGCCGTGG
>DATMQU010000766.1:0-3288 GCA_035566715.1 Vicinamibacteria bacterium | reverse complement strand
CAATGTACGGAAGAATATGACAGGAGGAGGTCATGAGACTGTCCACCGCCATGCCGGTGGCGATGGCCCTCGGCATCGCCGCCGGCGGGTCCGTGCCGGTAGGAACCGACGTGCACCTGGCCCTGGCCATTAATGGCGTCGCCATGGCGCAGGATGACGAGAGTGCGGACCGGGCGATAGACCGAGCGTTCCGGTCCGTCCTCGAGCGCGAGCCCTCGCCCACGGAGCGCCGGCGGTACCGCCTCCTCATGCGGGAGAACCAGTGGGGAGAAGCGGACGTGCGCCGCGACCTGAGTGAGCGCCCCGACTACCAACGCTTTTCCAAGGAGCGGGGCGTCGAGCCCGAAGCCATCATCCGGAAAGCGTACCAGGACATCCTTGGCCGCGACCCGGACTCGGAGGGGATGCGCACCTATCGCAGCAAGCTGATCGACGAGGGTTGGTCGGAGCGGGAAGTCCGGGAAGCGCTTCGCCGAAGCGAAGAGCACGCTTCGAGTGAGCGACGTTACGCTTCCGCCGACCGGATCATCCGCCGGGCCTACGAGGACATCCTCCGCCGCGAGCCGGACCCAGAAGGCCTGCAGACGTTTCGAAGGCACATCGTCGAGGACGGGTTCGACGAGCACGACGTTCGCGAAGCGCTCCGGAGGAGCCCCGAGAAGCGGCAGAAGACCGACGCGGAGGCGGCGGACATCGTACGCCGGGCCTACCGCGCGGTCCTGAATCGAGAGCCGGACCCTACCGGGCTGAGGGACTACAAGGCCAGGGTTCTGCGTGATCATTGGAGCGAGCAGCAGATCGCGGACGCCCTCCGCCAGAGCGACGAGTACCGAAGATTGAGGCGATAGAAGGAGGACGACCGACCCGCTCGCCTTGCGGGTTCCTTCCAAAGCGCACGCTCAGGCAAGGGACGAGAGGGCGGGCTAGCACGCTCCCATCGGACCGTTTGGCGACGGGACGTGTGGCAGGCGGTCGGGTTAAGCTGGTCTCCCTTAGCGCGGCAAGTGGGCTGCGGAGAGGGAGGTAATTGGAGTGGGGTGGATGACGGGATTCGAGCCCGCGGCCTCCAGGGCAGCAAGTGGACACGGACGGAATCCCACAAGGGGAACACAGCGGGGGTCACCGAAGGAATCACGGCTGCGACTCAGGATGCCCGCTCCGGCGAACTGCTGCCCCTAAGGAGCCACGGAACCGGTGTGGTTGAGAATTCCCAGGGCGAAGAGAAGACGAAGGCTCCTAGCGACACCTAAGCGGCCATAGGGCTCCCGGCTGTCTCAGCCCCATTGGACGCATCTCGGCATTTCCGCTCCTGCCGCCTCACGAGACCGCTCCTGATGGCCACGAGAAGCATTGCCAGTCTCAGGGGGTTTCTCCTCCTCATCGGGGAGTGGAGCGCTCCAGGTCACGATTTGGTACTCGAAGCCCGCGCGCCAAGCATCGGCGTCTGACATGTCGGTTGGTTATAGCGCGGGCTCGCCACGCATCGTTGCTTGGTTGGCTGCCCTCCGAACCCGTTGAATCTGTGGATGATCTTGGGGTCGGCCTCCCCGGTTAGGCTGACTAGAGGGGCCCAGCTCTCAGCGGTGTTCCTGTTGGGCTCCCTACAAGCCTACGAGCGCCAAGAGCGCGCGGCGGAGAACCCCGGGATCCTTTTTGTGGGTCACTTTCCCTCGACGCGTGCCTTGAGAGCCGCGATCAGGCTGGCCTGGAACTCGGGCTGGACGGTCCGCGCGATTGCGAGCGCCTTCTGGTAGTAAAGGGCGGCCTCGTCCGGCCGGCGATTCGCGTCGAGCGCCTGGCCCACCATGGCAAGCACCCGGGCCGAGTCTGGCGCCAGCGTCTCAGCCTGTCGCGCCTCGGCGAGGGCTGCTTCGGGCTCGTTTGACCTGAGGTCCAAGCCGGCCTTCTGGACGTGGCTCAGGGCCGCGGCCAGCGGAAGATCGAAGTGCCCCTCGAACACGAACACACCGTAGTCGATGACGTCCACGGGCTTCAGCGTCTTGAACTGCTCATAGGCGTTCAGGGGGGCCGGCCCGAGTTCAAAGCCCGAGAGGGTGCCGGCACTCATCAGGACGGGGCCGTCGATTGAGGGCGGCACGTCGAACGGCACGGAGAAGGAGAGTGCGTCGGGCGTGAGCAGCGGCTTGCACGGAATCCCGTAGTACCGGTAGTCCACCGGACCTTCGGCGAAGTAGGCGAACCAGCAGTCCTTCAGGCCGCGCGCGTCCGTATAGGCCTTGACCGCCTTGAGCTGCTGGCCCCAGTCCGAAGACGAGTCGCTCAGGTACTTGTGCACGCTGCTCGGTCCGCCAAAGGCCTCGTTGGCGTAGGCAATGTACGCGGGAAAGGCGTGCAGGACCGAGACCGCCTGAAAGACGAGCAGCGCCAAGACAGCCAGGAGCCAGGGTCGCCTTCCCTTCACGAGCGCCGAGACCGCTCCGCCGACGGCAGCCGCCATGAACACGTAGACCGGCAAGACGTGCCTGACGCCGATGTTCATGCCGCCGGTCATGGCGATCACCATGTACACCGCGGCGGGAATCACCAGGGTGACGATGCCCCGCCGCTCCCCCACTCTTCCCGTGAACACAGAAAAGGCCCCCGCCGCGACGAGAATCAGGAACGTCAGCGAAGACTTGATCGCCATCGCGATCGGGAAAAAGAACCAGACGGCGTGGGGGTAAGTCCTGCCGAGCACGTAGCTCGGGAAGGCCCTCGCCTCGTACAGGAAGTGGGCGAAGCCGTAGGTGTACGCCTGGGGCAGGAGGTGAAGCCCGTCCGCCGCGGCCAGGAGCCTCGCCTCGAGGGCACTCGGGACCCGAGCGAGCTCCACCTGCATGGGAGGGTTGAGAGGGGGGCCACCCTCGGCAGGGACATACCGGAAGCCGTACGAGGCCCACAGGATCGCGAGGGAAGAGATGGCGATTACGGCAAGCGCCCCGAGGAGCCGCCGCGCCAGCGGTCCCGTCTTCTCGCCGGGGCGCCCTCCCCCGAGCTTTCGGCCCCAAAAGACCTCGACGAGAGCGAGGAGCGCGAGATCCGGGAAGAGCTGCACCGCGCTGCTCTTGGCGGCGACCGCGAGCCCCACGACGATGCTGACCGCGGCCAAGGGGAGGAGGCCTGGCTCCTTCAAGTAGCGGTAGAAGAGGTAGACCGCCCAGAACATGAACAACGCCTGGCCCGTGTCGGTCGTGGCGAGACTCGAGTGCGCCAGGAACGTGGGGTCGAACGCGAGGAGCGCAAGGGCGATCACGCCCGCAGCGACGCCGAACATCTCCTTGGTCGCCC
>DATMQU010000765.1:0-4293 GCA_035566715.1 Vicinamibacteria bacterium | reverse complement strand
GACTTTCCGAGGGTCACGGCGGATTGGGGCGGGCGTGGTCACGTTTCGCGGGCAATCTCTTGGTACAAGTCGCGGTAGGCCGCGACGCCGGCCTCCAGACTATAGCGCGTCTCGGCCAGACGCCGGCAGCGATTGGTGGTTTCGGGGTCCTGGAGCAGCCGCCGCAGCCGTGCGCCCGCTTCCTCATAGGCCGCTCTCGAGAACTCCCGCACGAAGACCCCGACCGACTCGCGCTCCAGGATCGCATCCAGGTCCCCGATCCCTGGGTTGGCCACCACGGGTAGACCGGTGGCGAGGGCCTCCGCAAGCTTGGTCGGGCACGCGGCCCGAGTGGAGGAAGTCGGGCGAAGAAAGAAGAAAAGCGCGCGGGCCCGACGCAGCCAATTCGGGACCTCGGCCGGCGTCACCGAACGTACGTCGGCCCAGTCCGGACCGGCGCCCGCCCTCCGCGCTTCATCGACCTGCGGGGTCAGGAAGAGGGCACGGCCGCCCTCTATCGCGGTCACGGAGCGAGCAAAGGCCACCATCTCCGCGGCCATGTACACCGTGCCGAGGGTGCCGGCAAAGACCAGATGAAAGTCGGGAACGGTCGCCGGATTCCGCGGATGAAAAGCTTCCAGATCTGCGCAGGTAGGGATGACCCGCAGCGGAGGCAGTGCCGGCCGGCGGGCGGCGAGCACGCCCGGAACGACCTCGGTAAGGACAACGAGACCATTCGCCCGGCGGAGGTTCCCCGCCTCCAAGCGCCGCACCGCCCGATCGACCAGCCCGCCACGCCGCCAGGACCCGGACTCGGCCCGCTGGTCCGAGAAGAACGCCCGCATGTCGTAGAGGATGCGGACCTGGCCGGGTAGGGCAGCCCAGCGGGCCATCACCGTAGCCACGTCGCCGCGGCAATGGACGATCTGAGCCCCGGTCTGCCGCACCAAGGCACGCACCAGCCGGCTGCCCGCAAAAACGTCCAAGAGCGTCGCGGGTATGCGGGGTTTTCGGTGATACCGAAGGGGGTTCCAGGAGATCCCTTCTGCCGCAAGCCGGCGCTCCAGCGCCTCCCGGTCGCCTACCTGAGCCCAGCGTTCGGGCTTCTCAAAGGAGATGAGGCTGATGCGAAACCCGTTGCGGGAGAGACCGAGGAGGTAAGGGACGACCTGGGACGCCCCAAGTGGGTCCATGGCACCGTCATAGGAGACATAAACCACCCTCATTTGCGAGCCCAAACGAGCAGCGAATCCCCGAGACCGGTCAGCCCCAACAGGGCGTTCAGTCCTTCCTTGACCACTTGCAGCGCGGGTTGCGCCTGCACCGTATCGCGCAGCTGCGCCGAGGCTTGAGGGTCGAACCGGACTGACCCGCCACCCACCGGGGGTTTGAGCCACGTCGAGACGTCCAAGGAGCGCGACCGCACCTTCACATCCCGGTAGCCGGCCTGGCGCAGCGCTCCCTGCAGGGTGGAACCAGTGAAGTAACCCAAGTGCTCAGGATCGATGACGCGCCACCGCAGTCCCATCCAGCGACGGGAGAGACCGTTGAAGTTGGGGGTGGTGAGCAGGAGGAGTCCTCCCGTCCGGGTGACCCGCGAAAGCTCACGCAAGTGCTCGACCGGTGCGGCAAGGTGCTCCAGCACCTCGATCGAGGCGACGAGATCGAACCGGCCGTCGGCGTAATGCGCCTCCTCCACCCCCCCCCGGAAGACGCTGACGCGGGCGGCCCGGAGAAGCTCGACGCCGCTGCGGGACACCTCGGTGGCTTCGACCGTCCAGCCCCGGCGGAGCGCCGTCCGCGCTAGCCCTCCGGAGCCCGCGCCGACTTCGAGGAGCTGCCCACGACCGACCTCGGCTTCGGCCCGCGCGAGCCATTCTTCGTACCGCTGGTACGGGGGCGGCGGTAGGTCGGCAGGATAGTAATCGTCGTAGTACGGCTCGCCTATCTCGGGACCCACTGGACTTCCGGAGACAAACCCACAGGCTCGGCAGCGATGGAGGGTGATGTCGCCCCGGTCGCCTAGAGGCCGTGCTTCCGCGCCACAGAGACGGCACTTCATCGACACACGTCCTCCAGCGTTCGGGCGAGACGTGCCGTCAGCTCGCGCCGCGTGAAATCGGCGAGCTCACGGCTCACAAGTCGCTCCGCCACGGCTTGAAGCAGTGCCTGGCGAGCTTCTTCGGTGTCTCCTGGCGCAACGAGATGACATCCGACATGGCTTCTGAGGAGACCCGCCACGTCCGTCCTAAGGTCACCCACGTAAATGATGGGAAGGCCAGTCGCCAGATACTCGAAGACTTTGGCCGGAATCATCCCCTTCAACGAAGGCCGGTCGTCCCGCCCCCCCGCGAGTAGGAGGGCGGAGGACCGGCCCATCTCCTCCAGCACGGCCCGATAGGGCAGGAACCCCGTAACCTCCAGGACATCGTCGAGACCGTGATCTGCAATCTGGGCCCGAAGGCGGGGGTCAATCTCCCCCACGAAGCGGAGCCTCAGACCCGGGGCTTGGCCGGATTCGCGGAGGAGGGCCAGGGCGGCCCAGGCGGCGGACAAGTCCTGCTTTTCCGGGTAGAACGAGCCGACGTGGGTGATCGTGAATTGAGGCCGCGGGCTCGGACTTCCGAAGTCCGCTGGATCGAAGCCGTTGGTGATGACGGCCACCTCCCGGGCGCCCTTAGCGCTGAAGAGCTCAGCCCACTCCGGAGACGGCACCACGACCGCGCGGGCTTTCTGGAGGATGGCCACCTCCAGCCGGCGGGCGGCGGCCCTCCGGGGATCCTGAGGGCCAAGGTACTCGGACCAGGGATCCCGGAACTCCGCCAGCCAAGGCAGGCCCGAATCGCGCTGCAGCCGGGCCGCGATGACGTGCGCGGTGATGGGGACGGAGGAGGAGAAGATGGCATCGAACCTCCCCTCCCGGAGCGCGCGCCGCGCGGAGTGGACCGCGAACGGGTACCAACCCACTTGCGGATCCGGCCGGTAGATCCAGCGGCGCACGAACGCCCGGACCCGGTGGAGCAAGGGGCCGACAGCGGCCGGCTCCGTATCTCCGGATGTCGAGCCCACCGCGCGCTTCCCCCACCGGCTGATCTCCAGAGAGAGGGTGCGGATCACCTTCTCCTCCGGAAACGCCAGGGTGGGATCCCGGAAGTAAGTGCCGTTTCGAGGAGCGAGCACGGTGGGTTCCCAGCCGAACTCCGGGAGATAGGTTGCGAACTTGAGCGCCCGGAGGCTGCCAACTCCTCCCAGGGGTGGAAAGTAATAGCAGACCATCAGGACGCGCCGCATCGACCTTCCATGGCATCTCGGTAGACTCGTCCCACTTCGGCGCGGAAGCGTTCCAGAGTGAAGCGTTCCAGGAATGCGGCCCGAGCGGCCTCGCCCATCCTGACGGCCAGGCTTCGCTCGGAGGCCAGCCGGAGCATGGCCTCCGCGAGGGTGCCGACATCGCCCGCCGCCACCAGGAGCCCGCTGCGTTCGTGTTCCACGACTTCCGGTATGGCTCCGACCCGTGAGGAGATCACCGGCAACCCGAAGGAGAGCGCTTCGACGTTGGTGAAGCCGAAGCCCTCAGCATGACTCGGCATCACGAAGGCATCCGCCCGCGGGTACATCTCTTCAAAGAGGCGCTCTTGGCCCAGGAGCGGGTGTCGCTCCACCAGGCCCTGCCGCTCCAGAGCGCCCAAGCGCATGAGACCGGCCTGGCGCTTGGACTCCGTCACCCAAGAGTGGTGAACCCGGTCGGGGTTCGGCATGCCCGGGTCGGAGCTCACGATCAAAAGCCGCGCTTCCCGGCGTTCGGCGGCAACGGCCCCGAAAGCCTCCACCACTTCGAACCCGCCCTTGCGCTCGAAGTCCGTACCCACAAAAAGGAACGTGAACGTCTCCCGTCGAGACCGCTCCACCGGGGGGGGCGTCGGGAATCCGGGATAGACCACGTCGATCTTCTCCGGATCGGCCCCCCAGCGGATGTTGACGTCGCGAGCCCACCGTGAGAACACGTACGCACGCGCCACGCGATCCAGGTTCAGCAGGCGGTCGTGAATTCCGAGCGCACGGTAGATGCGCCGCGTCCGGGCGTAGGCCCGAGCGAGGCGATCCTCCCCCCAGTTGAGATAGTCGCGAATGTACACCGCGGACGACGACCCCTCGCTCATGACCAGGGGAATGCGGCCCAAGCCACCGATCCTCGCCGGGTGGGCGTGGACGTGAACGACATCGAAGCGCTCTCGAAGTCGTAGCGAGCGCAGGCCCATGTCAGGGATCGTCAGTGGATGAACGAGGCGATTGAAGAACACTTCCTCCAACCGG
>DATMQU010000764.1:0-5008 GCA_035566715.1 Vicinamibacteria bacterium | reverse complement strand
CCCGAAGTCGTCCAGGGAGATCCGCACGCCGAGGCCGCGCAGCGCGCGCAGGATGTCGACGGAGCGGGCCACGTCCTGCATGGCGATGCGCTCGGTGATCTCGATCTCCAACGCCGAGGCGGGAAGCCCGGTCTCGCGCAGGCACCGGGTCACCTCGTCCACCAGATCGCGCTGCTGGAACTGCCGGGCGGAAAGGTTGGCCTCGACCTTGAGGTGCGGCCACCCCTGCCGGCGCCAGGCCACCGCCCGCGCGCAAGCCGTGCGGAGGACCCAGGAGTCGATGGACACGATGAGCCCCGAGGCCTCGGCCAGGGAGATGAACTGGTTGGCGCCCAGGAGGCCCAGGCTCGGGTGCTGCCAGCGCACGAGGGCCTCCGCCCCCTCCACCCGCCCGGTGCGCAGGTCCAGCAGGGGCTGGTAGTGGACCACGAACTCCCCTTGGCCGACGGCCTTGCGGAGGGCCACCTCCAGGGCCAGCTGCTCCAGGGCGCGGTCGTTCATGGCCGCGGTGTAGAGCCGGTAGGTGTCCCAGCCCTCGCTCTTGGCCCGGTGCATGGCCATGTGGGCGGCGTTCAGCAGCGTCTCCGCCTCCTCGCCGTCACTGGGGTAGAAGCTGATGCCCACGCTGCCCGTCACCATGAGCTCTCTCGCCTGCACCACGAAGGGCGGAAGCAGGCCGTCGAGGAGCTTGCGCGCCACCCGCGCCGCGTCCTCCCCGTGGTTGATCTGCCGGACGAGGACCACAAACTCGTCCGCGCCCAGGCGGGCCACCGTGTCCCCCTCGCGCACGCTGCTCTGCAGCCGTTCGGCCACGATCCGCAGCAGTTCGTTGCCGGTGGCGTGGCCCAGGGAGTCCTCCACGAGGCGGAAGCGGTCCAGGTCCAGGTAGAGAACGGCCAGACCCTCCCGGCTCCGACGGGCCTGGACCAGGGCTAGGCCCAGACGGTCCAGGAAAAGCTGGCGGTTGGGGAGGCCGGTGAGGGTATCGCGATAGGCCAAGGCGTCCCGCATGGTCAAGAAATGGAAGGCCGTGCTCTGAATCTCCTCGATGGGGTTCCGGGCCAGGCCCTCGAGCGAGGCCTCCACCGGGAAGCGGCCGGCCGCGATGTCGTTGGCGGCGCCGTTGATGGCGAGGAGCGGCTCCGAGACCCGGCGCGCGAACCGCGTCACCACCGCGTAGAGCAAGAGCAGGGTGAGGACCAGGAAGAGCAGGATCCGGTAGGCGGTGGGCATCATGTCCCGATGCAGGCTCCGGGCGGGAAGGTCCACGAGCACACCCATGCCGGAGAGCGTGTCCCGCTGGAGCGACGCATGGCGGAGGTTGATGGCCAGCGTGCTCTCCAGGGAGCCGTCGGGACGAGGGAAATAGGAGAAGCTGCGCGCGGGCTCGCCGGACAAGGCTTCCAGGGGTGGATATCCCTTCAGGGAGTCCCCGGCGCGTCGATTCGGGTCCGACGAAAAGAGGACGTTGTAGTCCTGGTCGAAGAGGGTGATGATCTCGTCGGGGTGCGCGCGGACTCCGGTCAAGAGGGGGGTGAAGGCCGTCTGTCCCAGGGCCCCGGAGATCGTGCCCCGGAATCGCCCCTCCCCGTCCAGCAGGGGCTCGGTAACGATCAGGAGCGGGTCCTCGCTGGCCGCGACGTGGGGACCAGCGGCGAGGGAGGTGTAGATCGTCCGCCGCTCGGCCCGGGCCTCCTTGAAGACGAGGGACCTCGTCACGTCATCGAGGACGCCCCCGGAGACCCCGGAGAAGGGGCTGCTCGCGACCTCCGCGCCCTGGGCGTTCGCGAAGCTGAGGCTCTGGAACTCGGGCCTCTCCGAGCGGAAGTGGTCCAGCCGGCTCTGGGCGGCGATGGGCTGGGCGGCGCCGTCGGTCTCCAGCCGCCGGGCGAGGCCGCCCATGGCGGTCGCCCGCCCGAGCAGGAACTCGCGGAGGCCCGTCCTCAGCTCTTGCGCCGCATGCTGCTCCCGCGCCTGGGCTTGCAGGATGTGTCCCTGGTAGGCCGTGCGCGTGAAGAGCACGGCCAGGGCCAGAGCCGGGATCATGACCACGAAGACCACGCGGTTGAAGACGTACTGCTTCAGGCTGGCGGGCAGGATGGAATCGCGGGCCGGCAGCCACAGCCTCACCCCTGGCAGGCGCAATACCGCCTCCGCGATCAGGGCATTCAGGATTCCATTAAAGACTTGCTTGATGAAAAGCAAGGTAATGAAGTCTCGCGTAAGGCCAACTACTCCTCCGTAGACGACCGCATCCAGGATGAAGCCGGCGCTGAACCAAAAGGCGGTGACCGCGAAGACCAGGCTGCCGTAACGTCGGTAGAGCAGGCAGGCTGCCCAGGCCTCAACAACATAGACGAGGGTGGCGAGAGCGGCCGCGTCTCTGGGCGCGAGGAGGTGGAGAAGCGAGATCAGGGCGCACAGCAGCCCGGGCCCGGTGCCCAGGCTGACGAAGCAGACCATCACGGCGGCGCCGCCGAAGACAAACTGCGGCGTTCCCTGCGTGAGCAGGGGGACGGTGGCCTCGTTCAGCCACAGCCCGCAGATTCCGAGCAGCGCGCCCAGTACGTAGCGCCGCCGGAGGGTGAGCGGCATGGGGCCAAAGCCTAGCCCGGAATTGGATTTAGAGCAACCTATCCGTTTAGGGTTCTAGGACTATACGACCGGGCCCGTCCGACGCCGGGGCAGAGGTTGTAGACTGTATTCAAAAGAGGCACGCTGACTTGGCTGACGCGCGCAACCGCCTAGCTCGAGAGTCGAGCCCCTATCTTCTGCTCCACGCAGAAAATCCTGTGGACTGGTATCCGTGGGGAGAGGAGGCCTTCGCCCGGGCCCGGGAGGAGGACAAGCCGATCTTCCTCTCCGTGGGTTATTCCACCTGCTACTGGTGCCACGTGATGGAGCGTGAGTGCTTCTCGAACTCGGAGATCGCCCGGCAAATGAACGAGGGCTTCGTCTCCATAAAGTTGGACCGGGAAGAGCGGCCCGACCTGGACGAGGTGTACATGGCCGCGACCCAGCTCATCACGCGCTCCGGGGGCTGGCCCAACTCACTCTTCCTGACCCACGACCTGAAGCCGTTTTTTGCCGGGACCTACTTCCCGCCCCGGGACGGACTTGGGCGGCCCGGGTTCCCCCGCGTCCTGGCCGCACTGCGAGAGGCCTGGGAGCTCCGGCGCGACGAGGTCCATGATCAGGCCGAGGAGGTGGCGGAGGCGATGCGGGAGCAGCTGGGAGCGGGCACCGCTACGGGCAGCCTGCCCGAGCCGGGCCTGGGGGAGGAGACCCAGACGGCGCTGGCCCAGCGCTTCGACCGCACCTTTGGGGGGTTCGGTCGCGCCCCCAAGTTTCCTTCTCCCTCGAACCTGTTCTTCCTTCTCGACCGGGCGGGAGAGGGCGACGGGCCCGCGCGGGAGATGCTGCTCAAGACCCTGGAAGGGATGGCTCAGGGCGGGATCCACGACCACCTGGGGGGCGGCTTCCACCGCTACTCGACCGACGCCGAGTGGCTCGTCCCCCATTTCGAGAAGATGCTCTACGACAACGCCTCCCTGGCCATGCTCTACGCGGAGGCCGCGCCGCTCGCCCCCGGGGCGGGTTTTGGGGGGGTCGCCCGCTCGGTCTTGGCATTCGTCTTGCGCGAGCTGACCGGCGAGGAGGGCGGGTTTCTCTCCGCGATTGACGCAGAGACCGAGGGCCACGAGGGGGCCTACTACACCTGGACCAGGGAGGAGCTGGAGGCGCTGCTCCCGGTCGAGGACCGCGGGCTCTTCACCTCCGTCTATGGCCTCGACGGGGCGCCGACCTTCGAGGCCGACCGCTACGTCCTGCATCTCGCGGAGCCGCTCGCGGAGATGGCCCGTGCCCACGGCCTCTCCGAGGCGGACCTGCGCGCGCGCCTGGAACCGGGCCGCCGCGCCCTGTTCGAGGCGCGGGAGAAGAGGCCCCGACCCCTCGTGGACGACAAGGTCCTGGCCGACTGGAACGGTCTCATGATCGAAGCCATGGCCCGAGGGGGGGACCGCCTGGGGGAGCGGGCCTACGTCGAGGCCGCCCGCCGGGCCGCGGCGTTTGTCCTCACCCGGCTCCGGGATCCGGAGGGGGGCACGCTCCTCCATGCCTGGCGCGGGGGCCGGGCGAGGATCCCCGCCTTCCTCGACGACTATGCGTTCCTGATCTCGGGGCTGCTGGCCCTGCGGGCGGTGACGGGAGAGGAGCACTGGCAGGCCGAGGCCACCCGCCTCGCGGCCGAGCAAGACCGCCGCCTGGGGGACCCTCCCGGCGGTTACTTCGCCGCCGGCCAGGACCCCCGGCTGCTCTTCCGGGCCAAGCCGGCCTACGACGGGGCGGTCGCTTCTGGCAACGGCGTCGCGGCCCTGAACCTGACGCAGTTGGGTCGGCTGACCGGGGACCCCTCTTACCTTTCCCGCGCGGAGGGGGTGCTGGGGGCGTTCGGGAGAGCCATGAGCGCGATGCCCCTCGCTCACGTCAGCCTGGTCCGGGCCTGGCACCGGTGGGGGAATACCCCCCGAGCCCCCGTCCCCGCTCCGGCCGCGTCCCTCGTCACCGCGGGCCTGGAGGACACGGCCCGCGACGTGGTCGAGGTGAGCGGACAGCTCACGGCCGGCACCGGGCCCTGGCGGCCGTTCGTGGTCGAGTTGGCCATTCGCCCGGGCTGGCACCTGAACGCCCACCCCGCGAGCCTCCCCTCGCTGGTGGCGACCTCCCTCGGCCCGGTGCTCGGCCAGGTGCGGGGTCTGCGGTATCCGGCGGGGGAGCCCTTCGGCCCCACCGCCGAGCCCATCTCCGTGTACCGCGGGCGGGTGGCCCTCGAGGGTGAGATCGAGCCCCCGGCGGGCGGAGCCCCTTCTCTAGAGCTAACTTACCAGGCCTGCGACGAGACCCGCTGCCTGCCCCCCGTGACCCGGCTGGTCCGCCTCCGCTAGGGAGGGAACCCGTGGCGGGAAGAGTTGACCCATTACGTCCCCCCCCGGGCTTACCCTCGACC
>DATMQU010000763.1:0-6154 GCA_035566715.1 Vicinamibacteria bacterium | reverse complement strand
AGATCAGCGAAGGGTGCGACTACAACTGCTCGTTCTGCATCATCCCCACGCTGCGCGGCCGGCACCGGAGCCGAAGCGTCGAGGACATCGTGGCCGAGGTCCGGTCTCTGGCCGCGAGCGGGGTCAAGGAAGTCGTGCTCGTGGCCCAGGACTCCACCCGCTACGGTCTCGATCTCGGGGTGCGCGATGGTCTGGCCTACCTGCTCCGGCGCCTGGGCCGGATCGATGGCCTGCGCTGGATCCGCGTCCTCTACGCTTATCCCGCCACCCTCTCCGACCCCATCCTGGACGCCATGGCGGCCGAGGAGAAGGTGGTCAAGTACGTGGACATCCCGCTGCAGCACGCGAGCGAGCCCGTCCTCCGGCGCATGAAGCGGCCCACCGGCCGCGGGAACCTGCTCGGAATGGTCGAGCGCATCCGCGCCCGGGTGCCCGGGGTGGCCATACGGACGTCCTTCATCGTGGGCTTCCCGGGGGAGACGGAGGCCGATTTTGAGGCGCTGCTCCGGTTTGTGGAGGCAGGGGAGTTCGAGAGCGTGGGCGTTTTCACCTTCTCCGACGAGGAAGGCACGACCTCCTTCGGCCTGCCCGACCGGGTCCCCCCGCGGGTGAAGGAGGGCCGGCGGCGCCGGCTCATGGCCCGGCAAAAGCGGATCTCGGCCCGGCGGAACCGGGGCCGGGTGGGGGAGCGACTCGAGGTGCTCGTGGAGGGCGTGCATCCCGAGACCGAGTTGCTCCTGCGGGGACGACTGGCCAGCCAGGCCCCCGAGATCGACGGCCAGGTGCTGATCAACGACGGAACCGCGGAGCCCGGCCGCTTCGTGACCTGCGAGATCACGGCGGCCCACGCCTATGACCTGGTGGGCCGGATCGTCTGACCGGGGCTTGAATACTCCCTAGCTCTTGGTATAAAGTTAGTTCCAGCTCCGGGTGTTGCACCAGAGTGGGTTCGCCCCACTCTTTTTTTTGGGGCGTCGACGGGGGCGGCCTGAGGCAGGAGGAGATGGTCGAGCGGGTAAGGGCGGTCGCCGAGCGGGTGACCGGAGCGCGCGGGTTCGAGCTCGCAGAGGTCGAGGTCAAGCACGACCGGGGGGGGCAGATCGTCCGCCTCTACGTGGACAAGGAGGGCGGGATCGGAATCGGGGAACTGCAGTCCGTCTCCGAGGAGGTCTCCGCCATCCTGGACGCGGAGGATCCCATCCCCTCCTCCTACACCCTCGAGGTGTCTTCCCCCGGCCTTGATCGGCCCTTGAAGACGGAGGCCGACTACCGGCGGTTCGCGGGCCGGCTGGCCCGGGTCTCGAGCTACGAGCCCGTGGACGGACGGCGTCATTGGACGGGTCGGCTGCTGGCCATAGAGGAGGGCGTGGTGAGCTTGAGCCTGGAGAAGGAGGGCGCCGTGGCCCGGATCCCCTTGGCCAAGATCTCCCATGCCCGACTGGAAGTGGAATTCCCGAGATGAGCCATGGCCACCGAGGGCGGCCGGCCACGGGCTGTGGGAGACGCGGGCTTCGTCCCCAGCGCGGGCGCGGGGGGTCCGGGGGGTACGCCACCGCGTCCCCGGGCGTGAATTGAAGGTCCCATGGCAAATCAGCTGCGACAGCAAATCGAACAGATCAGCCGGGAGAAGAACATCAACCCGGACGTGATCATCGCCGCCATCGAAGACGCCATCCTCACCGCCTCCAAGAAGTACTACAAGAGCGCGGAGGATCTGCGCAGCCGCTTCAACAACGAGAGCGGCGTCATCGAGGTCTTTGCGGTCAAGCAGATCGTGGAGACGGTGGAGGAACCCGATCTCCAGATCGGCCTGGAGGAGGCGCGCAAGCTGATTCCCGAGGCCGAGGTGGGGCAGGAGATCGAGTTCCCCAAGCCCACGGACATCCTGGGCCGCATCGCCGCCCAGACCGCCAAGCAAGTGATCTTCCAGAAGGTGCGGGAGGCGGAACGGGACAACGTGTTCGCGGAGTACTCGGGTCGCGTCGGCGAGGTCATCAACGGGATCATCAAGCGCCAGGAGATGGGCGACTTCATCGTGGACATGGGCCGCGCGGAGGCCGTCCTCCCCCGCAAGGAGCAGAGCCGGGCCGAGACCTACCAGACGGGAGACCGGGTTCGGGTGGCCATCGTCAAGGTCCTCAAGTCGGCCAAGGGTCCACAGGTGGTGGTGAGCCGGACCGATCCCGCCCTCCTCATGAAGCTCTTCGAGATGGAGGTGCCGGAGATCTACGACGGTACCGTCCAGATCAAGGGCTGCGTCCGGGAAGCGGGGGAGCGGGCCAAGGTGGCCGTGATCTCCCGCGAGCGGGATGTGGACCCGGTGGGGGCCTGCGTGGGCATGAAGGGCACCCGCGTGCAGTCCATCATCCGGGAGTTGCGGGGCGAGAAGATCGACATCGTGGAGTGGAATGAGGATCCCAGCACCTTCGTGATCAACGCCCTCTCGCCCGCAAAGGTGAGCCGGGTCTCCATCCTGGACGAAGAGCAGAAGATCATGGAAGTGGTGGTGGAGGACAAGCAGCTCTCCCTCGCCATCGGCAAGAAGGGCCAGAACGTGCGGCTGGCCGCCAAGCTCGTGGGTTGGCGCATCGACATCAAGAGCGAGGAGGAGAAGCGCCAGGAAGTCGAAGCGGAAATGGCGCGCATGGCGCGCATCGTGGACGAGCTGCGCAGCCTGGACGGGGTCGGAGAGAAGACGATTCAGAAGCTGATCGACTCGGGGGTGGCTGGCCTCACCCACCTCCTGGAGATGACCGACGAGGAGCTCACCTCCATCGAAGGCATCGGGCCCAAGACGGCGGAAAAGATCCGCGAGGCGGCGGCGGTGGCCAAAGTCCAGTGGGACGAGCGTGATGCCGCCGCGGAGGCGGAGCGGCTGGCGGCCCAGCAGGCGGCGGAGGAAGAGAGCCGTCGCCTCGCGGAAGAACAAGCCGCCCAGGAACAGGCGGCCCAGGAGCAGGCGGCCCAGGAGCAGGCGGCCCAAGAAGCGGCGGCCCAAGAGGCGGCGGCCGAAGAGCCGGCGGCCGAAGAGCCGGCGGGCTCCCAGACGCCGGTGGCGACGGCGCCGGAGCCAGAGGTCGCGCCCGCGGGCGAGAGGACGGGTCAGGGAGGGGAGTCGGATGGTCAACGTTAGGGTCTTCCATCTGGCGAGGGACCTAAACCTCTCCAGCCAGGAAGTTATCGAGCGCCTTAAGCGCCTCGGGGTCGAGGTGAAGACAGCGTCCAGCTCCGTGGACGAGGACACTGCGGACAAACTCAAGCGGGCCCTGAAGATCGACGCCCTGACCACCCGCAAGAAGCGCATTTACGGCAGCGAGGAGGACGAGGCGGAGCGGGAGCTGGAGGAGCGCGAACGGGCGGAGAGGATCGCCGCCGAACGCGCGGCCCGGGAGCAGGCCGCGGCGGAGGCCAAGGCGGCCGCGGAGGCGCGCAAGGCGGCCAAGGTCCGCGGCCACAAGGCCGACAAGGAGACGGAGGCGGAGAAGAAGGCCAAAGGGGTGGTCGTGGAGGAGCCCCCTCCCGCCCTGCTCCATGCCCCCGGCGCGCCGCGTCTGGCCCCGAAGACGACGGCCCCCCCGGTTCTGGATGAGGAAGCCGAGCCCGAGGAAGCGGAAGAGGAAGCGCCGGTAAGCCCAGCCGTGCCCCCGCCGGCTCCCTCCGCGGTCGCTCCCCCTCCGCCCCCGCCCGTGCGTCCTCCGGTAGTGGCGCCCCGGGTGACCGGCCCCGTCCGCCCCATTGTCCCGGCCGGGGCCTCCGCCCCACCCGCCGCCGCTCCCTTGGCGGTGGGGGGAGCGATGGCCACGCGTCCCGCTCCTGTCGGGCCCCTGACTCCCCGTCCGGTCCGCCCCATCGCGCCCCCGCGGCCCATCGGGCCGCATCCCACGAGCCCGCACAGCGTCGCCGGTGCCTCGCCCCTCCCCCGCTCGCCGCACCCCGTCGCGCCGGGGCGGCCGGGCGTCACCGTGCCCCTGCGCCCCATGTCGCCGATCCCGAGCCGTCCGGCCCCCGCTCCCGCCCCGCGTCCGGCAGGACGGCCGGCGCCGAAGCGGCAGGACCGCGACCGCGCCAAGAGCCAGATCGCCCCTCCCGTCCGGGAGGAGCGTCCCGTCTACACGGGGCCGCCCCGGAAGATCACCTTGACCGAGGGCGTGACGGTCAAGGAGCTGGGCGAGAAGATGGAGGACGTGAAGTCGCGAGACATCATCAAGACCCTGATCTCGCGCGGCATCATGGCCACCCTCAACCAGACCATCGAACCCGCCCTCGCCATCGAGATCAGCAAGGAGTTTGGTTACGAGGCCTCGATCCAGTCCTTCGAGGACGAGGTCGTGCAGGTGCAGACCGTGGAGTCGAAGCCGGAGGACCTGGTCCCCCGCGCCCCCGTGATCACGGTCATGGGCCATGTCGACCACGGCAAGACCTCGCTCCTCGACGCCATCCGGGAGACCCGCGTGGCGGCGGGCGAGGCGGGGGGCATCACCCAGCACATCGGGGCCTACCACGTGGACGTGGGGACGCGGAAGGTGGTCTTCCTGGACACCCCCGGCCACGAGGCCTTCACCCTGATGCGGGCCCGCGGGGCCAAGGTCACGGACATCGTCGTGCTCGTAGTGGCGGCGGACGACGGCGTGATGCCGCAAACGGTGGAGGCCCTTGACCACGCCAAGGCGGCGGGGGTCCCCATCGTGGTGGCCGTCAACAAGATCGACAAGCCGGAGGCCCAGCCCGACCGAGTGAAGCAGCAGCTCTCCGACCGCGGCCTCATGCCCGAGGAGTGGGGGGGCAGCACCGTCTTCGTGAACGTGTCCGCCAAGAAGCGGCAAAACCTGGACCAGCTCCTGGAGATGCTGCTGCTGGTGGCCGACCTGCAGGAGCTGAAGGCCAACCCCAAGAAGCCGGCCGTGGGGACAGTTCTGGAGGCTCGCCTCGACAAAGGGCGCGGCCCCGTGGCCACCATCCTTGTCCAAGACGGGCACCTCGAGGTGGGCGACACCGTAGTGGCGGGGGCGGTGGCGGGCAAGGTGCGCGCCCTCGTCGATGACCACGGGGACCGGCTGAAGTCCGCGGGCCCGGCCACCCCGGTCGAGGTCCTGGGCCTGGGCGCCCTGCCCGAGCCGGGCGACCAGTTCCTGGTCGTGACGGACAACCTGAAGGCGCAGTCCATCGTGGCCTTCCGGCAGCTCAAGCTCCGGGAGAAGGCCATGTCCGCCTCCTCCAAGATCAAGCTCGAGGACCTGGGCCGGGCCATCGCGGAGGGTCAGCTCAAGGAGCTGCCCCTGGTGGTCAAGGCCGACGTCCAGGGGTCGGTGGAAGCGGTCTCCGACCAGCTCATGAAGATCCCGCAGGAGAAGATCAAGCTGCGGATCATCCGCTCCGGAGCGGGCGCGATCACGGAGGGCGACGTGCTCCTGGCCGCCGCCTCCAACGCGGTGGTCATCGGCTTCAACGTGCGTCCGGAGCGCAAGGCGGCGGATACCGCCGAGCGCGACAAGGTAGAGGTCCGACTGTACACCGTCATCTACGACGCGGTGGAGGACATGCGCAAGGCCCTGGAGGGCTTGCTGGAACCCACCCTCCGCGAGGTGCGCTTGGGCTCGGCCGAGGTCCGGGAGGCCTTCCGCATCTCCAAGGTCGGGACGGTGGCCGGCTGCTTCGTGGTGGACGGCAGGGTGAACCGCAACGCGCAGGTCCGCCTGCTGCGCGACAACGTCGTCATCCACACCGGCAAGGTCTCCTCCCTGAAGCGATTCAAGGACGACGCGGCCGAGGTCAAGGCTGGCCTCGAGTGCGGCATCGGGATCGCCAACTACAACGACATCAAACCCGGGGACGTGATCGAGTTCTTCACCACCGAGAAGGTGAAGGAGACCCTGGAATAGTCCGGGAGGGAAGCGAGGGCAGGGGCCGGAGAGGGAATGCCGTTCTTGGCTCTGCCCGTTCTCGCTGGTCCTCTTTGGTGCCGCTCGCCATCGCCATGGTCATCGGGCTGCTGACGCTGGAGCTGCACTTCCCGGGAGCGAGGTCCCTCAAGGACAAGCGCCAGGCCCTGCGCAGCCTGGAGACGCGCATCCGAAACCGGTTCAACGTCTCGGTGGCGGAAGTGGAGCACCAGGACCTCTGGCAGCGCGCCCGTTTGGCCGTGGTCTCCGTGAAC
>DATMQU010000762.1:0-11619 GCA_035566715.1 Vicinamibacteria bacterium | reverse complement strand
CCTGACCTCCCTGCCCGTGATCGCGGGGGGAGAGGGCGTGCTGAAGCTGCCCGGCCGCACGCCCATTCTCGTGCATCCGGCGGGCGCGCTCTTGGAGATGCCCCTCCGACCCTGGCGGACCCTCGAGGATAGAAACGGCGCCCAGGAAACCTTCTTCCGGCAGCAACTGGGCGTGGAGGGCGCGCTTCTCCTCCGTTTCGGCCAGAATTAGTTGAACAAGCGCCGGGAGAGACTCGTCCATGGCTGAAGTGACCGCACCGCTCGTGGAGTTCCGGGACCTCGCGGTCTCTTACGGTCTGGTGCCGGCCCTGGCCGGCGTGTCCGGCGCCTTTCCCGCCGGTCCCACCGGCCTCCTGGGGCCGAACGGCGCGGGCAAGACCACCCTCCTCAAGACGCTGCTCGGCTTCCTGAACCCCGATCATGGGAGCCTCGTCGCCTTCGGCCTCGACCCCGTCCGCTCCCCGCTGGAGGTACGGCGGCGGATCGGCTATATGCCGGAGGTGGACTGCCACCTTCCCGACATGACCGCCTCCGCCTTCGTCGCTTTCGCGGGGGAGCTGTCCGGGCTGCCGCGGGGCGAGGCCATCAGCCGCGCCCACGAGGTGCTCTACTACGTGGGCCTGGGGGAGGCTCGCTACCGCACGGTCGACACCTACTCCACGGGCATGAAGCAGCGCGTCAAGCTGGCCCAGGCCCTCGTCCACGACCCCGACCTCCTGCTCCTGGACGAGCCCACCAACGGCCTCGATCCCCAGGGCCGGGAGGAGATGCTCACCTTGATCCGCGACCTCTCCACGCGCCGGCAGATGAGCCTCATCCTCTGTTCCCACCTGCTCCGGGATGTGGAGAGGGTCTGCGAGCGGGTGATCGTGATGAACCAGGGCGTGGTGGCCACCTCCGGGACCCTGGCCGAGCTGACCGGCCCCCGCCGGGCCGTCTACGACGTCCGCCTCAAGGGCGAGGCGGCCGCCTTCCTGACCGACCTCAAGGACCAGGGCTGCGAGTGGCGGGAGGCGGAGGAGGGCTACCGCGTGTTCCTGGCCGACGGGCGCGGGCCCGAGCTGATCTTCGCCACCGCGCGCGAGTGCGGCGTCCAGGTGCGCTACCTGCGCGCGGGGGCGGAGAGCCTGGAGGACGTGTTCCTGCGGGCGCTGGGGGAGAGCTGACGTGCCGATCTACGAGCAGACCTACCGCCGCTACGAGGCGCGGGAGCCGCTGCGCGCGGTCCGCTTCTGGCCCATCACCCGCGAGGCGCTCCGGATCATCCTCGCCCGCCGGGCCTTTCTCGCCCTCCTCGCCGGCAGCTGGATCCCCTTCATCGTAAGGGTGGTCCAGATCTACGTGGTCACGCGCTTCCCGGAAGCGGGACGCATCCTCCCCGTGGACGGCCGCCTCTTCGGGGAGTTCCTGAACCAGCAGATCGTCTTCACGCTCCTCCTCTCCATCTTCGGGGGCGCGGGCCTCATCGCCAACGACCTGCGGACGGGAGCGATCCTCGTCTACCTCTCGCGCCCCCTGACCCGCCGGGACTACGTGCTCGGGAAGCTGGGGGTGCTCCTGGCCCTCAACCTTTCGGTCACCCTCGTCCCCGGCCTCCTGCTCTATGCGCTCGCGCTCGCCCTCGCCCCCGAGCTGTTCCTGAAATGGAGCCTGGCCTGGATCGGTCCTGCGGTCGTTCTCCATTCGGCGGTTGTGAGCCTCTCCGTGGGCCTCCTCTCCCTTGCCGTCTCTTCCCTCTCGCGCAGCGCGCGGGTGGCGGGCCTGGGCTTCGCCGGCCTCTTCCTCGGCCTGGAAGTCGTGCGGGGGATCCTGGCCCAGGGCTTCGGTCTCCGGCCGGTCGCTCTTCTCTCCCTGCGGGCGGACCTCCGGGCCCTCGGCGCGGCCCTATTTGGCGTGGCGGAACGGGGACCGAGCCTGCCCTGGTCCTGGCCGGCCGCGGTGCTTCTTGCGGTCTCCCTCCTGTGCCTGGTCATACTGCGCTCCCGGGTGCGGGCGGTGGAGATCGTCTCGTGAGTGTGGCTCCGCTCGAGTTCGTGCGCGCCTCGCGCTGGTACGGCCCCGTCATAGCCTTGAACGACGTCACGGTCGAGATCCCTCCCGGAGTCACCGGGCTCCTGGGGCCGAACGGCGCGGGAAAGTCGACCTTCCTCAAGCTGGCCGCGGGTCAGCTGTCGCCCAGCCAGGGCGAGGTCCGCTTGCTGGGGGTGCCCGCTTGGGGCTCGCCCGCGGTCTTCCACCGCGTGGGCTTCTGTCCGGAGGTGGACGCCTTCTGGGAGGGCCTCACCGGCCTGGAGTTCCTGATGATCCTGCTGCGGCTGACCGGCTTCGACGAGCGCGAGTGCCGGGAGCGCGCGGAGAAAGCACTCCAGGAGGTCGCGCTCCTGGACGCGAAGGACCGCAAGATCGGCGGCTACAGCAAGGGGATGCGCCAGCGCGTCAAGCTCGCGCAGTCGATCGCCCACGAGCCCGAGCTGCTCTTCCTGGACGAGCCGGTCTCGGGGATGGACCCCGTGAACCGGCGGAGGGTCATCGACCTCGTGAAGCGCATGGGCCGAGAGGGGCGGACGGTCGTGGTCTCGAGCCACATCCTCCACGAGGTGGAGGCCATGACCCGCCGGGTCCTGCTCATTCACAACGGCCGCATCCTGGCCGAAGGAGACGTGCGGGAGATTCGCGACCTCATGGACGAGCACCCCCACACGGTGGCCCTGCGCGCGCGGGACCCCCGCAGCCTGGCGGAGGCCGTGGTGCGGCTGCCCCACGTGCTCTCCTTGAGCTTCGGGCCCGAGGGGGAGTGGGTCACGGTGCAGACCGCGAAACCGGACGAGTTCTACGGTGCGGTGTCCGGGGCGGCCATCGAGGCCGGGGTCTCGGAGATGTACTCCCCGGACGAGGACCTGGAGTCGGTCTTCAAATACCTGGTCGCCCGATGACGGATGGCACGGGGAGCGCGGCCCGGGGGCGAGACACCGCCCGCCCCCTCTCGCTCGCAGTGGCGGCCCGCGGCGTCTTCGACCTCGCCCTCCAGGGAATGGTCTGGAGCCGCCGCAGCCTCCTGATGGCAATTCTCCTCGGGCTGCCCGCGGCCGTCAGCATCCTCTACCGGGTCGTGCCCAAAGCCTGGGTCCCGTCCCGTCTCGGCGGCCCGGATCTCTACGCGCTGATCGCGGTTTTCTATTACGTCCGCAACTTCCTCCCCCTGGCCGCGCTCTTCTACGCGACCGCCCTCATCGCCGACGAGGTGGAAGGCAGAACTCTTCCCTACCTCCTGACCCGGCCCATCCCGCGCTCCGCCATCCTTCTCGGCAAGTTCGCGGCCTACCTGACCACCACCCTCACCCTGACCCTGCCCGCGACGGTGGTGACCTTCTTCCTCCTCCTGACCGCGCGCGGTTTCGCGGGCCTGGGAGCGTCGGTGCCGGACCTCTTCCGGGACATGGGGGTCATGGTCCTCGCCCTGCTCGCCTACGGGGCCCTTTTCACGCTCCTGGGCGTGCTGCTGCGGCGCCCCGTGATCCCGGGGCTGCTCTTCCTGTTCGCCTGGGAGCTCATCGCCAACCTGCCCGGCTATTTGCCAAGGTTCACGATCACGGTCTGGCTGCGGTCGCTCATGACCCACCATCCCGCAGAGGAGGGGCTGGCCGGGCTCTTCGCCCAGACCCTTCCCGCGGGAATGTGCCTGGGCGTGCTCGCGGCCTTGATCGCGGGCTTCCTCGGCCTGTCCCTTTGGATCTTTTCCACCCGCGAATACGTACTCGAGCAGTAAGAGGCGTAGACTGAAGGGGGAGGGATAAATCCCATGTCGCCCAGCCGCCGGGTCGTTTTCATCTCCATGATCGTGGTCGCGGTGGGAACGGCGGCCGCTCTGGGCGCCCTCTACCTCGACCCCGCCCGGGCCGCGGTGGGGCCCCTGCCCCCCGAGGGCCTTGCCCTGCCGGGCGACGCCCGCTTCGTCATGGGCATGGACGTCCGGCGGGTGACGGCCAGCCCCCTGTACAAGCGCTACGCGAAGGGCTCGCCGGGCCAGGCCTTCTCCCGCGACAGCGCCTTCCACGCGATCGAGGAAAAGACGGGGGTCAACCCCGAGCGGGACGTGGACCAGCTCCTGCTCGTGGGGCGGGGCGGGTCGGGGGTCGACGCGGGGCTCGCGCTGGTCCTCGGCAGCTTCGACCGCGGGAAGCTCTCCCGGGCCATCGAGACGGAGAAGAAAGGGAAGGTCAGCTGGAAGGACTACCAGGGCACGACCGTGTACCTCTTCGACGAGGGAGCCAAAGGAACGGGGGCGGTGGCCTTCCTGGACGACCATTCCCTGCTCGTGGGCTCCCAGAGCGCCGTGGAGACGACCGTCTCCAACCGAACCCAGGGAACTGCGGGCCTCCGGCAAAACACCGCCCTCGTGGCCCTGCTCGAGCGGGTGAGACCCGGCTCCACGTTCTGGATGGTGGGCGACCAGAGCCTGCTCGCCAACCTGCCCCGGGCCTTTCCCAACCCGGCGGGGGGGCCGGCCGGGTCGGGGGGCAGCCTCACCCTGCCTTCCCTCAAGAGCCTGATCGTGACCGGCGACCTGGATCCCGTAGTGGCGGTGGCCATCACGGGGGAGACTCCCGACGAGGCGGCGGCAAAGAGCCTGGCTGACATGGTCCGAGGCCTCCTGGGCTTCCTCGCTCTCCAAGCCAACCAGAAGCCGGAGCTCCGGGAATTCGCCCAGGCCATCAGCGTCACGACCGAGGCGAGCCGGGTCCAGGTCAACGCCCGCTTCCCCTACGCGCTGCTGGATGCCCTTCAGACCAAGGCGCCGGCCACGGCGGGGCCGGCGGGCCCCGCGAAGTAACTCCGCCGCCCGCGCCCCGGGCTTGGGTCTCGCCCGCCCCCCGCGTCCCGCGACGCGCTCCGGTTCTCGGATCGGGGCCTTGCTGCGGACGCTCGAGAGCGCAGAGCGCCGACCCCGATAGCGGGGTCGGCGGGTATCGCCGTCCTTCCACTTGACGCTCGACTCGGCGGTAAGGCTGCCGACGCGAGGAGTTCCCCCGCGGTGGGATCGCGGCCCCGGCGATTAGGCTGGGGTAGACTCGAGCCTCCGATGCCCGAACCCCGTGTGGCGGTGATCATTCCCGTCCTCGACGAGGAAGCGGCCATCGGCCAGGTTCTGGCCGAGCTGCCGCCCCTGGCTCTCGAGATCATCGTGGTCGACAACGGCTCGCGCGACCGCACGGCCGAGATCGCCCAGGCGGCGGGCGCCCGCGTCGTGCGCGAGCCCCGGAGGGGCTATGGCCAGGCCTGCTTGGCCGGGATCGCGGCCGCCCCGGGCGCGGACGTCCTCGCCTTCCTGGACGGAGACCACAGCGACTACCCGGCCCAGCTCGTGGACGTCCTCGCCCCCATCCTGGCCGGCCAGGCCGACCTCGTGATCGGCTCGCGCCGCCTGGGCCGGCAGGCCCCCGGCGCGCACCCCCGGCACGCCGTGCTCGGAACCCGGCTCTGCGTCGGCCTCATGAACCTGCTCATCGGCACGCGGGCCACCGACCTCGGGCCCTTCCGGGCCATCACGTCCCGCGCGCTGGAGCGCCTGGGGATGCGCGACCGCACATTCGGATGGACGGTGGAGATGCAGGTGAAGGCGGCCCGCCAGGGGCTGCGGGTGGTGGAGGTCCCCGTGGACTATCGCCCGCGCATCGGCCGCAGCAAGGTCAGCGGCACGCTCGGGGGAACCTTCCGGGCCGCGGCCAAGATCCTGGGCATCATTGCCCGGCACGCGGTGAGCCGGGCCGGATGAGACGGGCGGCCCTGCCCCTCTGCGGGGCCGTCTTGACCCTCTGCGTCCTGGCCTGGAGCCGCCAGGGGGATGCGACGGGCCGGGTGGCCTCCCACCTCGCGCTCTACGGCCTGGCCTTCGCGGCCTACCTGGGCGGCCTGCGCAGCGCGGAAGGTCTCTCTCGGCGGGGCCTCGTCCTCGCCCTGGGCCTGGCCGTCCTCTGGCGCGCGGCCCTCGTGCTCGCCCCGCCCCTCCTCAGCAACGACATCAACCGCTACGTGTGGGAGGGCCGCGTCCAGGTCCACGGCGGCAACCCCTATGCCTGGCCCGACCGCCCCGACGCTCCGCGCTGGGAGGGGCTCCGGGACGAGGTCTGGCGCGGCCTCAACCACGCCGACTACCCGGCGATCTACCCTCCTCTCTGGCAGCTCGCGGCCTGGGCCGTGGTGGCGCTCAGCGATTCCGTCACCGCCATGAAGGCCTTCCTCGTGCTCAGCGAGCTCCTCATGCTGTGGCCGCTGGCCCTGGTCCTGCAGCGGCGCGGCTTGCCCCCGGAGCGGCTGCTCGTCCTGGCCTGGAGCCCGCTCGCCCTGGTGGAGATCGCGGGCAGCGGGCACAACGAGGCGTTCGGGATGCTGTTTCTGGTCCTGGCCCTGGCCGCGCTCGAGTACGGCCACCCCCTGGCCTCCGCGGTGGCGGCGGCGCTGGGCCTGCAGGCCAAGTTCCTGCCCGGCCTGGTGGCCCTGGCTTGGGGCCGGCGCTATCGAGGGGGGCAGCTGCTCCTGGCCGCGGGGGTGGCGCTGCTCCTCCTCCTTCCCTACGCGAGCGCCGGCCACGTCTTCTGGCTGAGCCTGTCGAAGTACGCGTCCTTCTGGCGATTCAACGAGACCCTCTTCGCGGCCCTCCTCGCCCTTCTGGGCAGCCACCGCGCCGCCGCCGTGACCGCGGCCGCCCTCGCCGTGGCCTTGTCCCTGGCCCTGGCCGCGGCGCGCGCGGAGCCGGTGGCGGCGGGGACCCTGGTGGTGGCCGCCTCCCTGCTCCTGGGCCCGAACGTGCTGCCTTGGTATGCGCTCTGGTTCCTGCCCTTCCTCGTGGTGCGCCCCGAGCCCGCGGCCCTCCTCTTCACGGGAACGGTGGCCCTCGCCTACCTCGTCTACCCGGCCTGGCAGTCGGGGGAGCGCTGGGAGGTGGGCTGGGGGATCCGGGCCTTCGAATACGGGCCGTGCCTGGCGGTCGCGCTCATGGCCGCCCGCACGCCGCGCCCCGTCCCTTAGCCGCTCCGGACCCGCATTGCCTCTCCTGCGCCTCGTGCTAGGCTGCCCCCCGCGTGGAAGGCGACATCCTCCTCTGGATCCACGGTTGGGCGGGGCCGACCGCGGACGCGGTCTTCTGGCTGTCCCACCAGCTCGCGGACCTCCAGTTTTGCACGGTCCTCGTCAGCCTGGCCTGTCTCTGGCACCTCTGGCGCGGGGAGCGCGCGGAGTCGCTCCTGTGGCTGGTCCTCGGCCTCACCACCCTGGGCCTGCTGGAGAGCCTCAAGGAGCTGGTGGCGCGCCCGCGCCCCCACCTCTGGCCGGGGCTGATCCCGCAGTCCGGCTTTGCGTTCCCGAGCGGCCATGCGCTCGCGTCCGCCACCTTCTACCCGCTTCTCGCCCGGGACGTGGCCCACGCCTGGCCCCGCGCGCGACGGCTGGCCTGGGGCCTCGCCGTCGGCCTCGCCCTCTTCATTGGTGTGGGCCGGCTTTACCTGGGCGTCCACTGGCCGAGCGACGTGCTCGCGGGCTGGGCGTTGGGTGCGGGACAGACCGCGCTTGGCCTCCGCGTCCTCGAGGGGCGCGGCATCCCGGGCCCGCCGGACGCTTGAGCGCATCCGGCCGAGATGTCCTGCTCGTCTTCCTGAAGACGGCCCGGCCGGGAGCCGTGAAGACCCGCCTCGCGGCCGCCCTCGGCAAGGCGGCCGCGGCCGAGCTGTACCGGGTCCTGGCCGAGGCGGAGGTCCGGCGCACCGCGCCCCGCCGGGGAGAATACGAGCGGCGCTTCTGCTTCACCCCCAAAGGAGCGCGCGCGGCCATGCAGGCCTGGTTTCCGGGGGAGGTCTTCGAGCCCCAGGAGGGGGCGGACCTGGGCGCCCGCATGGCGCGGGCGTTCGACCAGGCCTTCCGTGGCGGCGCTCGGCGCGTGGCGATCATCGGTGGCGACGTGCCCGCGGTCTCGAGGGAGATCGTCCGGGAAGCCTTCCGGTCGCTCCAGGGTCACGACGTGGTCCTGGGTCCCGCCCGCGACGGCGGCTACTATCTCCTGGCCCTGAGCCGCCCGCGGCCCGGACTCTTCAGGGGGATCGCCTGGGGGACATCGTCCGTCCTGGCCGCGACGGTCAAGAAAGCCACGGGGCTGGCGGTCCGGCGGCTGGAGCCGCTCACCGACATCGACACCCTCGAAGACCTCAGGACCGAATGGAGGCGGCTGGCCCCCCTCCTGGCCGCCCGCCCCGCCCTGCGCCGCGGCATCGTGCGGGCCTTGGGCCGGAGCCCGCGCGCTCCCGGCCGAGCCCGCATCAGGGCCTAACCGAGCGAGCTCACTTCTTCAGGCTGGCCACGTAGGCCGCGAGGGCGTCCAGATCCTCGGGGGGGAGGAGTTTGAAGGAGATCATGGGAGGCGTGCGGGTGGCCTTGGCCTTGGCCGCCTGCTCCTTGGGGTTGGTGAGCCATTCCTTGATGTCCGCGGCGGTGAGCTTGCTGCCGATGCCGTCCAGAGGTCCCTTGGCGTTGCCCACGCCCCCGATGGAGTGGCACACCTTGCAATGCTGCGCCGCGAAGACCGCCTTCCCACGCTCGACGTCCTTGGCGTCCTCGGCAGACGCAAGGGTCCCCAGGGCAACGGCGGCCGCGAGCCCGAGCAGGCAACGACGACGCATAACACCTCCTTGTGATCCTCGTGCGGCGACGCGCATTCTCGTCGCGGGGCGGGGAGCCGTCAACTGTGAGGGGCGGTCAAGAGCGCGGAGCGGCTCGGGCGCGTAGCGGACGGGCCCGCCCCCCTGAAGCGCTCGCGTCCCAGGCCCGGGGCTCAATGCATCCCCGTCTTCCCCCGCTTGATCAGGGACAAGAACTCGTCCCGGGTCTGGACCTGGTCGCGGAAGGAGCCGAGCATGCACGAGGTCACCGCCACCGAGTTCTGCTTCTCCACTCCCCGCATCATCATGCAGAAATGCATGGCCTCGATGACCACCCCCACGCCGCGGGGCTTGACCTTGTCCCGAATGGCCTCCGCGATCTGCACGGTGAGACGCTCCTGGACCTGGAGCCGGCGCGCGAACATGTCCACCAGGCGCGGTACCTTGGAAAGGCCCACCACCTTGCCCTTGGGCAGGTAGGCCACGTGGGCCTTGCCGAAGAACGGGAGCAGGTGATGCTCACAGAGGCTGAACACGTCGATGTCGGTGATGATCACCATCTCGTCGTAGCTCACCGTGAAGAGGGCCTTGTTGAGGAGGGCCTCCGGATCCTGGTGATAGCCCTGGGTGAGGAAGCGGAGGGCCTTTTCCACCCGCTCCGGCGTCTGCACGAGCCCCTCGCGGTCCGGGTCCTCGCCCAGGCCGGCCAGGAGCGCGCGCACGTGCCGCTTCATGTCATCGGGCTTGTCCATCTCGGTCCCCACCTCCGCGCGGGATTATATGGTGGTTGCCAGGACGGGGTGGCCGGGAGGCGCCTCGAGCCGCCCCCGTTCTTGGTCGGGGGTCGACGGTGACCGAGGCACCCCTATCTCAGGCTCCTCCCGGGAGCCCCGGGGACCCGCAATCGTCTCCGGGGGGGGCGGGGGGCCACGATTCACGCCCCCCCGGGCCCCCTACCGGCGGGCCCTCGCCCCGGGTCGCCCCCAAGCTTAGGGAAGGCCCCCCGGGGCGGCAGCGGACCTCCCCTGACCACCCTCTCCCCCATCATGCGACATATCGGGAGAGGACCCTCCAGGTGGGTCCTCACCCTGGAACGCGGATCAAGGGGGGAGGTCCTGTGAGGCGAGTGCACCAATGAGCCAGCAGCTCGTCCTGCGCCGGGAGGACACCGAGGTGGCCCTGCGCGCCGTCCTCAAGGGCCTCGAACCCGGGCGGGGGGAGGAGTCGCTGATCCGGGCCCTCAAGCATTTCCCGGCCCGAGCCGCCCGCCTGGCCGACTTTCCCCCTGCCCTTCACCCCCGGCTCCGCACCGTCCTCGAGTCGCGGGGGTACCGGAGCCTCTACACCCATCAGCGGGAGGCCTACGACGCGGTGCAGGCGGGACGGCACGCGGTCGTCGTCACCCCCACCGCCTCCGGCAAGACGCTCTGCTACAACTTGCCCGTCCTCGATCGGATCCTGAAGGACCCCGACGCCCGCGCCCTCTACCTATTTCCCACCAAGGCGCTCGCCCAGGACCAGCTCGCCGAGTTGCACGGAGTGATCGAGGCCCTCGAGGCCGATATCGGGACCTTTACCTACGATGGAGACACCCCCGCCGACGCCCGCAAGGCCATCCGGGCCCGCGCCCACATCGTGGTCAGCAATCCGGACATGCTTCACAAGGGGATCCTGCCCCACCACACCAAGTGGGTGAAGCTCTTCGAGAACTTGAAGTACGTGGTGGTGGATGAGCTCCACAGCCACCGCGGCGTCTACGGCTCGCACGTGGCCAACATCTTTAGGCGCCTGCTTCGCCTCTGCCGGTTCTACGGGTCCGAGCCCCAGTTCCTCTGCTCCTCGGCCACCATCGGCAATCCCAAGGAGCTGGCGGAGGCGCTCACCGGCCGAGAGATGACGCTCATCGACGAAAGCGGGGCGCCCCAGGGCGAGAAGTACTTCGCCATCTACAACCCCCCCCTGGTGAACCGGCAGCTCGGCATCCGCCGCTCGGCCCTGGGCAGCGCGCGCGACGTGGCGGTCTCCTTCCTGTCCCGCGGCCTGCAGACGATCGTCTTCACCTCCTCGCGCCTGGCCACCGAGGTCCTCGTCACCTACCTGAAGGAGGCGCTCGAGACCCGGCCCGGGAGCGAAGGCCTGATCCGCGGCTATCGGGGGGGCTACCTGCCCCTGAAGCGCCGCGAGATCGAGCGCGGGCTCCGCGAGGGTTCGGTGCGGGGGGTGGTCTCCACCAACGCCCTCGAGCTGGGGATCGACATCGGCAGCCTGGACTGCGCGGTCTTGGTGGGCTACCCGGGGAGCGTGGCCTCGGCCTGGCAGCAGGCGGGGCGGGCGGGCCGCCGCTCCGGCACCTCGGTGGCGGTCCTGGTCGCGAACTCGACCCCCCTCAACCAGTTCATCGCCCAGAACCCGGAGTACTTCTTCGGGGCGCCCGTGGAGCAGGGCCGGATCAATCCGGACAACCTGCAGATCCTGGTCAACCACGTCAAGTGCGCGGCCTTCGAGCTGCCCTTCTCCGCGGAGGAGACCTTCGGGGGTGAGGACCTGGGGGAAATCCTGCGCTTCCTCGAGGAGGAGAAGCTGCTGCACCGGGCGGGGGACCGCTGGCACTGGACGAGCGAGAGCTATCCCGCGGACGCGATCAGCCTGCGCAGCGTCTCCTCCGACAACTTCGTGATCCAGGACGTCACCCCCGGGGAAGCCCCCCGCGTCATCGCGGAAGTGGACTACGACAGCGCCCCCGCCACCCTGCACGAGAAGGCGGTGTACATCCTGGAAGGCCGCACCTACCTGGTGGAGAAGTACGACCACCAAGAGCGCCGCGCCCACGTGCGGGGGGCGGAGGTGGACTACTACACCGACGCCATCACCTACACGAAGGTGCGGATCCTGGACCGCTTCGCGGAGCAGCGCGCCGGCCGCGCCCTCCGCAGCCACGGCGAGGTGCACGTGACCTCGCAGGTGGTGGGCTTCA